>NZ_CAWMRY010000001.1:0-276626 GCF_963870295.1 Aeromonas sp. ANP5
CGGGACAAAGGGATGAAAAAAGGCGCCATCCAGCTGGAGGCGCCAAACACATTCAGATGACAGACTGGGTCAAACCGGTGAGATTTGAGCCCCTCTTCCCGCAGAGGAAGAAACACAACACCACAATCGCAGTCGAAAGACTCACTAAAAACACATGTAAACCAACACGTAGTAGAAAATGTGAGCCATATGACGACTGATTGCTGGGCGAATTATGTTTATTCACTGGTCGACCCGCAACCGACAAATTATAATGCGCCCCATTAGAAAAACTCATCGTCGGCTGGTGTCATGTCTCGTCGTTTACCCCCGCTCAATGCCCTCAAAGCCTTTGAAGCAGCGGCTCGTCACTTAAGCTTTACCCGCGCAGCAGAAGAGTTGTTTGTGACTCAGGCTGCCATCAGTCACCAGATCAAGGCGCTGGAGGAGTATCTTGGCATCAAGCTGTTCCGCCGCAAAAATCGCTCCTTGTTGCTGACCGAAGAGGGGCAGGGCTATTTCCTGGATATCAAGGACATCTTTGCCTCCATCTCTGAGGCGACCGACAAGCTGCTGGCCCGCAGTGCCAAGGGGGCGTTGACTGTCAGTTTGCAGCCGAGTTTCGCCATCCAGTGGCTGGTGCCGCGGCTGGTCAAGTTCAGCGAGCGCCACCCCGATATCGACGTGCGGATCAAGGCGGTCGATCTCGACGAAGGGTCGCTCACCGACGATGTAGATGTGGCCATCTACTACGGGCGCGGAAACTGGCCGGGTCTGCGCTCGGACAAGCTGCATACCGAATACCTGATCCCGGTCTGCTCCCCCTTGCTGCTGACCGGGCCCAAGCCACTGCGTACGCCGCAAGATTTGACACTTCATACCCTGCTGCACGATACCTCCCGCCGCGACTGGAAGGCCTGGTTCCGCCAGCTCGATATCGATGCACCCAACGTCAATCAGGGGCCCATCTTCAGCCACTCCACCATGGTGATCCAGGCGGCGATCCACGGCCAGGGGGTGGCGCTTGGCCACAGCGTGCTGGCACAACCCGAGATTGAGGCCGGCCGCCTTATCTGCCCATTCGAGCAGGTGCTGGTGAGCAAAAATGCTTTCTATCTGGTGTGTCAGGAGCAACAGTCGGATCAGGGCAAGATCGTTGCCTTCCGCGATTGGATGCTGGAGCTGGTGGAGCAGGAAGAGGCGCGTCGCAGGGCAAGGCTCGCCGATGCCTGATGTAATCCGCGAGGGGGCAATTGATGCCCCCGTTCGCATTTTGCTGGCCCACGGGGCAGGCGCGGGGATGGATCATGCCTTTCTTGCCGAGTTGTCACGCCTGCTGGCTGGCCTCGACATCGAAGTGGTGCGCTTCAACTTTCCCTACATGACAAAGCGTGCACAGGATGGCAAGCGCCGCCCGCCTGACAGGGCGCCTGTGCTGCTTGCTCATTGGCGCGACATGATCCGCGAGTTTGCCCATCCACGGCTGTTTCTGGCGGGCAAGTCGATGGGCGGGCGGATGGCGGCGGAACTGTACAGCGAAGGCGAGGGTGAGATGAATGCTGCAGGATTGCTCATTCTCGGGTATCCTTTCCACCCTCCGGCCAAGCCCGACAGCTGGCGAGGCGAGGTACTCAAGCATATTGCAGTACCAACCCTGCTGTTGCAGGGGGAGCGCGACACCTTCGGTAGTCGTGCCGAACTGGCCGATTTCCCCTTCTCACCCGCCGTATCGGTCCATTGGTTGACCGATGGTGATCATGGGTTCAAACCGCGTAAAGCCAGTGGCGTGAGTGAGCAGGAGAATATGCAGCATGCAGCGGCGGCCATCAGCCATTTTGTGGCTCGACATGGATAGCACGAGAGGGTTGGTTTGATTGCCAGCCGTGATGAGAGAGGGAGAGTGAGGATGCAGATCCATCGACATTGGCTGATACTGGCTGGTCTCTTCGGGTTGACGGCCACCATGCTGGGGGCTTATGGCGCCCATGGATTGGCGGCGACCGGCATTACGCCCGAGCGTCTGGCGGCATTCAATACCGCCGTGCAATATCAGTTTTTTCACGCATTGGCCCTGCTGGTTCTGGGCTGGTGTGGTGTGCGCAGCAGGGTGATCCACCTGGCTGGCACCGCTTTTGTGCTGGGGATCATCGGATTCTCCGGCAGTATTTACGCCATGGTGCTGCTTGGCAGCAAGGGGCTGGGGTTGATTACTCCGGCCGGTGGCCTCTGTTTTATGTTGGGATGGGCGGCCCTCTGCTGGGCTGGCTGTCGTCTTGGAGGAAAAAATGAATAATCTGCTGCTTTATTGCCGCCCCGGTTTTGAGAAAGAGGCGGCTGCAGAGATCACCGAGCGTGCCGGTAACATGCAGTGCTACGGTTTCGCCCGGGTCAAGGACGACAGCGGTTATGTGATCTTCGAACTGTATGACGAGGAGCAGGCGGACCTGCTGGCTCGCAAGCTGCCGTTCCGCGAGCTTATCTTTATCCGTCAGATGCTGGTGGTCACCCACGATCTGAAGGATCTGGATGTTGCGGATCGGATCACCCCCATCATCGACGCAGTTCGCGAATACACCATTTGTGGCGATTTGCGGGTCGAAACTGCTGACACCAATGAAGCGAAAGAGCTGTCGGCCTTCTGCCGCAAGTTCACCGTGCCGCTGCGTCAGGCGCTGCGCAACAACGAGATCCTGACCAAGAAGGAGACGCCGAACCGCCCGGTGTTCCACGCCTTCTTCATGGCCAATGATCACGTGTTGCTGGGCTACTCCTATTCGTTCAACAACTCCGGATTCCACATGGGGATCCCGCGCTTGCGCTTCCCGGCCGATGCACCGAGCCGCTCCAGCCTCAAGCTGGAAGAGGCCTTTTACGTGTTCGTGCCGCGAGAAGAGTGGGATACGCGTCTCTGCTCCGGCCTGAAGGCGGTAGATCTGGGGGCCTGCCCGGGTGGCTGGACCTATCAGCTGGTGCGTCGTGGCATGATGGTGACGGCGGTCGACAATGGCATGATGGCCCAATCCCTGATGGATACTGGTCAGGTCAAGCATATCCGGGATGACGGTTTCGTCTGGCGTCCGAGCAAGAAGAACACCTACTGGCTGGTGTGCGACATGGTCGATAAACCGGCGCGGGTCGTCCACATGATTGCGGACTGGTTCCGGGAGAATGATTGCCAGGAGGCGATGTTCAACCTCAAGCTGCCGATGAAGAAGCGTTATGCCGAATCGGTGCACAATATCGAGGTATTGCGCGAGATGCTCAAGGAGATCGACAACGCGTTCGTGATCCAGGCCAAGCAGCTCTACCACGATCGTGAAGAGATCACCGTGCATGTCTACAACAAGTACTGGGTTTCCAAGCTCGAGCCCAAGGCGTGATGTAGCCGTTCAGCCCATATGATAAATACCAAGGCCGACAGGGAAACCTGTCGGCCTTTTGCTATTCGGCTGCCGGAAAATATCAGAAACGGTAATCGAGGCGCAGGGAGGATTCGTCGTCGGTCACCTTGATCTCTATCTGCAGCGGGATGGTTTTGTCGACCGGATTGAACTGCATTTTGATGCCATCCCCTCTCAGTCTGATTGCCGTATGCAGTCCACCGGCTTTGAATTTGACCTTGGGTCTGAAGCGTTCAATCGACAGACTGATGCTCTTTTCCGGGGTCAGATTGAGCTGCGGGTAGGAGGTGATCTTTTGATTGCCAAAGTTGTCGGTGGAGACTTCAATACCAAACGACAGGGGTTTGGGTGCCTTGAGCAGGTCGTTGGTATCCAGGCTCGAGCGCCATACCTCGGTGGCAGTCCGTTTTTCCTGCTGCGGCAGTTTGGCTGTTTGGGTTAATTGAGCCTGTTCGAAGGCACTTGCAGTACCACAAACCAGCATCAGACCCGACACCAGATAGCACCCGTATCCCTTCATGAAAAACACTCCCTGTTCTTCTTCTCTATTGAACATAGTTGCTGTTTGGGGAGTGGCAAAGGATTCGGAAGTATAAAAAAGGGAGCCGAAGCTCCCTTTTAAAATCAATGAATTAACTCACAGACGATCGATGATGGCCTGGGTGAATTCGCTGGTGGAAGCCGTGCCGCCCAGATCGCGGGTGACCCGATCACCAGATTCGATGGTAGCTCGTACCGCCTCGCGGATCCGCTCTGCTTTATCCTGCATGCCGAGGTACTCCAGCATCTGGATGGAGGCGAGGATCACCGAGGTCGGGTTTGCAATGTTCTTGCCTGCAATGTCGGGGGCAGAGCCGTGGACCGCTTCGAAGATGGCCGCGCCATCGCCGATGTTGGCGCCAGGCGCCATGCCAAGGCCGCCAACCAGACCGGCGCAGAGATCCGAGAGGATGTCGCCGAACAGGTTGGTGGTGACCATGACATCGAAACGCTCCGGATACATCACCAGATTCATGCAGGCGGCATCGACGATCATCTCTTCGCTCTGGATATCCGGGTAGTGGTTGGCGATTTCACGTGCCACTTCGAGGAACAGGCCGGAGGTTGACTTGAGGATGTTCGCCTTGTGGATGATGGTGACCTTCTTGCGCCCTTCCTGACGGGCCAGCTCGAAGGCGAACTTGACGATGCGCTCGGCCCCTTCGCGGGTGATGATGCTCATCGCCTCGGCACTCTTGTTGTCATCACTGCGCTTCTGACCTGCACCCGAGTACATCCCTTCGGTGTTTTCACGCACCGTGATGATGTCGATGTTGTCGTAACGGCTTCTGGTGCCCTTGAAGGAGATGACCGGACGCACGTTGGCGTAGAGGTTGAACTTCTTGCGCAGGGAGACGTTGATGGAGGTAAAACCGCCGCCGACCGGTGTGGTCAATGGCCCTTTCAGGCTCACCTTGTTCTTCTCAATCAGATCTAGGGTAGCCTGGGGCAGCAGCTCGCCATGCTTCTCGAGGGCAACCAGACCCGCATCAGCGTATTCGTACTCAAAATCACAGCCTGCGTGGGTCAGGATCTGGATGGCTGATTCAATGATGCTGGGGCCGATGCCGTCGCCGGGGATCACGGTAATTTTTCTTTTGGACATGAGAGGGTTCCACTTCCAGGGTATAGGGGAGGATGGGGCTGCTTTATAGCATTTACTCAGCAAACCAACCACATTCCTTTACATTCTACTCACTTTTATCAACAGCGAGGGTGAGTCTCGTCATGGTTCACGCCCTTGCCTGCATTTTTGTTCGGCACTTTAGTCTGGCTGGGGCGGGTAGCGGATGTCCCGCAGGTTGAATCCCAGCGGAATATCCCGCTGCAAGCGCACCAGCCGCTGGGCCAGCAGGGCCTCATCCTGATGTTGGCGCAGCTTGATCAGTGGCTTGGCGGCGTCCTCTTGCTGGCAGGTCTCGAGCATGGCTGCCAGATTGCCATATTTCTGCAACAGCTGGGTGGCGGTCTTGGGGCCAATCCCCGGAACCCCCTTGATATTGGAACCGCTGATACCGGTCAGGGCCCAGAAGTCGACCAGCTGAGCAGGGGCTACCCCATATTGCTGCTGGACGAAGGCCGCATCCAGCCAGCGCTTGTTGAAGTAGTCGCGCACCCGGATCTGCGGGCAGATCAGTTGGCAGAAGCCCTTGTCGGTGGAGATGATGGTCGCCTGATGGCCATGGCTGGCGATGCCGCAGGCGAGAGTGGCGATAAGGTCATCCGCTTCATCTGTCTCGGAGAGCAGGGCATCGACACCGCACTTCCAAAAGGCATCCTGCAGGGTCGCCAGCCCTTCACGCAGTTCGGGGGGCATGGGAGTTCGCCCCTCCTTGTAGGCCGGATAGACCTCCTTGCGCCAGCTATGCACCTCGCCATCAAACACGGCAATGACATGGGTCGGCTCGCTATTGGCCAGCAGCTTGCGGCAGGTATTGATAAGGTTGGCTCGGGTGGCAACCAGCGCCTGGGCAGGGGTCAGTGCCTGCTGGGCCTGTACCGCGTGCAGACGGCGAATGAGGTTGAGAGCATCGATGATGAGCAGGTGTGGCCGGATAGTTGACATGGGGCACTCTTGGCGGTCGGGACGCCCCATTGTAACAAACCGCTCGCCTTATGGGGGATTGATGGTAGTCGGGAAGGTATTGAGCCAATAAAGAGGGGCGCCGCTGCGCCCCTCTGTCGATGATGTATCTGTACCCTAGCGGACGATTTCGTAGCAGGGCACATACTGGCTGCCTGGCAGCTTCATCCGCTGCTGCTTGACGAAGCTCTCCAGCAGTTTGTCCATCAGGTGCATCAGCTCCTTGTCGCCGTGCAGCTTGAAGGGGCCCTTCTTCTCGATGGCGCGAATGCCCCCTTCCTTGACGTTGCCGGCGACGATGCCGGAGAAGGCACGACGCAGGTTGGCGGCCAGCAACTGGGGCGGCTGGTTGCGGTGAAGATCCAGACTGGCCATGCTGGCGTGATCCGGTTCGAAGGGGAGCTGGAACTCCGGCTCAATCTTGAGGGACCAGTTGAAGGAGTAGGCATCGCCGACCGATTTGCGGTATTCGCGGATTTTTGGCATCGCCTCCTTCATCACCCGGGCTACTTCCGGCGCATCGCCGACAATGATCCGGTAGAGCTTGGTCGCCGGTTCACCGAGGGTCGCCTTGATGAAGTCGTCGATGGCACGGAAGTAGTCGGCACTCTCTTTCGGGCCGGTCAGGATGATGGGCATCGGCTGCCGCTCGTTGGCCGGATGCATCATGATGCCGAGCAGATAGAGCAGCTCTTCGGCGGTGCCGACCCCCCCCGGGAAGATGATGATGCCGTGGCCGAGGCGTACGAAGGCTTCCAGCCGTTTCTCGATATCCGGCAGGATCACCAGCTCGTTGACGATGGGGTTGGGCGGTTCGGCCGCGATGATGGAGGGCTCGGTCAGGCCGATGTAGCGCCCGTTGCGCACCCGCTGTTTGGCATGGCCGACGGCGGCTCCCTTCATCGGGCCCTCCATGGCGCCAGGGCCACAGCCGGTACAGATGTTCAGCTCACGCAAGCCCAGCTCGCTACCCACGGCACGGGTGTACTGGTATTCGATCTCGTTGATGGAGTGGCCACCCCAGCAGACGATCAGGTTGGGATCGGCGCCGGGCAGGATCACCTTGGCGTTGCGCAGAATGGCGAACACCACGTTGGAGATGTGAGTGGAGTTGGTCAGATTGACCTGGCGGTTGGACTCGAGCTGATTGGAGACATAGAGAATGTCGCGCAGCACCGAGAAGAGGTGCTCCTGAATGCCGCGAATGATCTCGCCATCGACAAAGGCGTGCTCGGGGGCATTGAACAGTTCCAGCTTGACCCCGCGCTCGCGCCGGATCACATGAATATCGAACGATTTGAAGCGCTCCAGGATCTCCTTGGAGCTGTCGGTATGGCTACCTGAATTGAGCACTGCCAGCGAGCAGTTGCGAAACAGTTGATAGATATCGCTGGAGGCAGTCTGCTTGAGGCGATCCACCTCGAGCTGTGACAGCAAATCCATGCTGCCGACGGGATTGATGTGCGTAATCATAGGTTCCCCTTTACTCACTTGTTATCGTTGTGTTTTTCCCTGGGGAGAAAAGGGGACGCTATGTTGCATCCCCTGAGATCGATAGTAGTGGTAACAGAGGGTGGAGGGAAATAGGGCGACGACTGTTCGCTGTTTTTTTGACCGTTTGTCAGGCCAGTGTCACTTGATCCCGACCGGTGTGCTTGGAGTGGTAGAGCGCCTTGTCCGCCCGCTCGAACACATCTGACGGGTTGTCCCCATCCTTGAACAGGGTTGCACCGATGGAGATGGTGATCTCCACCTTGGCATCGCGAAAACGGAACGGGATGCTCTTGATGGTCTGGCGCAGGGTCTCCAGCGGCTTCTGGAACTTGTCCGGGTTGATGTTGGGCAGCAACACCACGAACTCTTCTCCACCAAAACGGGCGATGAAGTCGGTGTCACGCAGTGCACTCTGCAGCGCTTTGGCGACCACTTTCAGTGCCTTGTCACCCGCCATATGGCCGTAGTTGTCATTGATATTCTTGAAGTGATCGATGTCGATGATCGCCATACAGAGCGGAGTGCGGTAACGAAGCCAACGTTTGTACTCCTGCTCCAGCCGTTCATCGAGGGCGGCCCGGTTGTGTACCTGGGTCAGGCTGTCGAGGAACAGCTTGTGTTTTTGAATGGTCAGCCGCTTCTTGTACTCAGCGGTCTCCTCCTTCATCAAGCGCAGCTTGGACTCCATGGTGGAGAGGCGGGTGAGCAGGTGACGCTCTCGCGCCGCTGTGCTGTCACGCTCTTGCAGCAGCAGGTTGATGGCGCCCATATGGCCGGAGATGGCGCGCTTGAGCGCATCGATGGAGTTATGGCTGGCCAGGGAGTGATCGATCGCCTGCAACTCGTTGACCAGCGCCTCGCGGGTCTCGCGGGTTTCGTTTTGCAGCGCACGCCCCTCATCGAGGGATTCGGTAAACCCGACATGTACTGCGGAGAGGCTTTCGTTGAGGGAGCTGAGGAAGGCACGGGAGGCTTTACGCTCCTCACGGGTGCCTTCGATGATGAGCTCGATCACCTGCAGGCAGGTTTCCGCCAGCAGGGCAGGGTTGATCCCGATCAGCAGTTGGCGGCGAATGTCGCTCAGGCTCTCGCCGATGGCACCGGCAAAGTCGAGTTCGGTGATAAGCCGCTGCAGCTCATCGGCGATACGGGCGTGATCCTTGAGATCAAACGGGTCGACATCGGGTTGGCCATCGTTGCTGGCAGTATCGCTTTCTTGTTGAGTTGCACCTGAAGGTGCCAACAGGGGTTGGCTTGGCAGCAGCTGGATCTTGATCGCCTGCTGGTAGAACTCCAGCAGCTTGATCACCTTTTTCTGGTGATCGGCAATGCCGTAACCGGCGGGACTTGCCAGAAATTCCTTGAGGGACTTGCGGGTCTCTTCCGGGAAGCCCTTGATGTTTTTCAGCTGTTTGGAACCAAGCTCGATGGCGGTCTGGGTCAGGGTGATCGACTCTTCCAGCGCATTGCTGTGCTGCTGCAGCAGTTTTTCAATGGCCAGCAGATCCTCGTCTAGCGCGGTAAATGCGGGATTGTTATCCAGTTTCTGCTTGAGCTTGGCGAAGCGATTGTCCAGCTCGCGGTCGAAGCCACGGCAGGAGAGCATCAACTTGTTGATAAACTGGATGCCGCGAGCACGCTCTGCATCGGAAAACGACAGCACGCCGTCGAGTTCCAGCTGTTTCTGCTGAAGGGATTCCCTGAGTCTTGCCAATTGTCCTGCTACGGCAGCGATGTCATTCATTATCAGGTCGCCCTGTTGTCATTATTGTTTTTGGTGTTGGATAGCAACAGTGGTCGAACCTGGTTTCGATCCTCGCCTGTTATCTACATTATTTCCTGGTGGTTATCGGCTGCCGGCTTCCTTGCAAGGCTGGGCCAATTAACCCATTGCTTTTCATGAGAAGAATTGACTTTTACCAGTCCCTTGTCAATTGCCATCAGGCCGCATTGCCACACATCTCCATTAAAAAATGCCGCTTGTTGGCAATCGATCGCCGCGAGCTCCAACCAGGCGTTTTGCTGGCATTTTTCACTGAGCTGAATGGCTCCCGACAGGGCGAGATAGCAGAGGTCAAACAGGCCATTGTGATCGAGCGCGGTCGCCGCTTTCGGCAGGAAGGGGTGACTGACAATCCCGAGGCTGATCCGGCGATCCAGCGGATAGTTGCAAGGGAAGGCGGCGATGGCGGTCAGCAGGTCTCCCGCCAGTTGATGCAGGTTGGTCACATGGCGCTGTGGCACCACATAGAGCATGTGTCCTTCACGCAAGTCATAGATACGGCCATCTTGCGGGGTCAGGGTGTCCATATAGGCACCAAAGGCCTGCTCGATTTCTCTGCTGGCCTGATAGCCGTGGCGCTCCAGCGTGTTGACCAGAAAGGGCACCCGGAACAGCAGATAGTGCAGCTTGTCATCGAACTCGCTGGAGGGCTGTTCACTGAGGTACCAGCGATCCGATTTCAGCTGGCGCTTTGCCATCTCCCTCGGCCAGCGGTTCATCAGACGCTGCCAGTTGGCTAGCCCCGAACGTGGCTCGATCAGCAGGGCCTCATTGGTCCGTTTCAGTTGCAGGCGGGCAGTACGCAGCTTGAGCCAGAGGGTGAAGAAGAGGTAGATAAAAAGCGCCAGCAGCAGGCTGGTGGTGATACTCGACCAGAGATAGCGCTCCTGCTGATGCTGGCTGTTGTTAAGCCGCTGCTCCAGCTCCTTGATATGTTGCACCCGCTCGACCTGGACATAGTTGTCACGGATCGCCGCCTGCTCCATGGCCTGTTCCTGCTGGCGCACCTCTTCGCCAAGACGGTGGAAGCGCTTGTAGCTGTCGAGTGCCTGACGCAGATACCCCTTCTGCTCATAGGCTAGCGACAACAGGCGGAATACCTCGTACTGACGGCGGGTATCGCCGAGCTGATTGGCCAGCGCGCGGGCGTTCTCCAACTGCAGAATGGCGATGGCGGCCTCCTGCTTCTTCAGATAGAGCTCGCCGAGCAGCAACAGGGTATCGATCAGCGGCTCTTTGGCATCGCTCAGCTCATGGGACTGACGGGCCGCATTGAGGTAGTTGCTGGCCAGCGAGAGGTTGCCGCTTTGCAGGTAGGTTTTGCCGATTTCGTATTTGAGCAGGGAGGCTTGCGGTCGGTTGCTCCCCTCATCGAGCAGATCCAGCGCATTAAAGAAGTAGACCAGCGCCATATTGAGGTCGCCCTGCTCGCGGTTGAGTCGCGCCAGCACCATGAGGGAGTCGCACAGCAGGGAGGGGTTGCCGATGGAGTGGAAGTAGTTGGCCGCCTCATTGGCATACTGCAGCGCTTTTTGGGGCTCCTGCTCCTGCTGGTAGAGTTTCACTATCTGGTTCGACAGCAGGCCGAGAAAGAGCGGGTCGTTGAGGCTTTTGGCCTGTTGCTGGGCATCGATATATTCCCCCAGCGCCAGTTGCGGCTGCTGCAGCGCGCGATAAAGATCGCCGCTGATGGCGCTGACCCAGGCACTGGCGAGAGGATTGGGGGTGTTGGCGGCCCAGATCCGCGCATCTGCCAAGTGGGCCTTGGCATCATCGAAGTGCTGGTTCTCGATGTCGTAGCTGGTGCGTTGCAGGCGGCCATAGATCTGCAACTGGCTCTGCTTGAGCGTGGGGACGGCCAGCTGCTCGTCCAGTTGATCCATCAGGGCGCGGTTGGTGCTCTGGTTATCCGGTTTGAGGGCCTGACTGCGGATCTTGAGATAGAGGCCGTGCGCCTTGAGTTCCGGTTGCCGCTCTTTGTCTGCCAGCGCCATCGCCTTGTCGAGCGCTTGCTGGGTGGCCTGATATTGGCCCAGTTGCAGCAGACACTCCCCTTTGAGCAGATGGGCGCCGATGGTCTGGGCTGCCGTGCTGTAACTCAGGATGGGTTCGCGATAACCGAACTCCTGGCGATTGCTGATGATTTGCTGGGGATTATTGGCTGCGCGCGTCAGGAAGGCGGTGGTGATCTGGACGCATCTGGCAGGATCGGTCAGTACCATCGATTGCGCTTGTTGCAGATCGATAGAGAGTTGCTCCTTGTCCAGATCCAGATTCGGAGCTGACAGGGAGGACATCATCATGGCCAGAAAAAACAGTTGATTCATTGGATTAAGGACGGCGCAGAGGTGTTGGCATGTTATCCAAGCCCCCCCCTGCGAGTCCAGCGTTTACTGTGGTTTGCTGGTGGCCGGCAAGTGGGTTTCGTCTGGATTTTATTATCCAGCCCCCTTATCCCAGCTGCGTAAAGCATCGATTGAAACCTTTTTACCAGTCATGGAGGGCAGTGCGACTGCCCTCTCTGTCGCAACTCGACTTTATTGGCGGATCAGACGCAGGTTGGCGGGCACGGCTTCGAAATCGGAGCGGAACGGGTTGATGTCGAGGCCGCCGCGGCGGGTATAGCGGGCATAGACGGTCAACTGCTCAGGCTGGCAATAGTGCTTGAGGTCGATAAAGATCCGCTCGATGCACTGCTCGTGGAACTCGTTGTGCTGGCGGAACGAGATGAGATAGCGCAGCAGCTTCTCCCGATCGAGTTTCGGCCCCTTGTAGCGGATCACCACAGAGCCCCAGTCGGGCTGGCTGGTGACCAGACAGTTGGATTTGAGCAGGTGGCTGTGCAGGGTCTCCTCGACCAGCTCGCTGCCTGCCGCCCCTTGCAGCAGGGACGCATCAAACTCGTAATTGTCTACCTCGATATCCTGCTCGTCGATGCACTCGCCGGGCAGCTGGGCAATCTGGTGCGGTGCCTTGTCGAGGGGGAACAGGGTCACCTTGACGGTCTCGCCCGCACAGGCGCTCAAATCCCTGGTCAGCATGGCCGTGACTGCCTCGATAGAGTCGCAACGGGTCTGGTTGAAGGAGTTGAGGTAGAGCTTGAAGGATTTGGATTCGATCAGGTTCGCACTGGTGGCCGGGATGGTCACTTCACCCACCGCCACCATCGGCTTGCCCTTGGCATTGAGCCAGGAGAGCTCATAGAGGGTCCAGACATCGCAACCGCTAAAGGGCAGGTCATCGCCCAGCTTGAGATCATCCCGGTTCAGGCTACGTGGAACCGGCTGCAGCAGGGAGGGGGTGTACTGGCTGATGTAATCGGATTGCTGGCCCAGGCTCAGGCCGGTCAGGGCGCTGGCCCCGGCGTATCTATCTTGTTTGCTCACAGGGTTGCTCACGTAATGTGCTCATGATGAGTGGAATGAAACGGGCCATTGCTGGGCCGGATGGTTGCAGCCGTTTGGCTTGGGTGTCGGCCTCTCGGTATCCCGGGTTCTGTTTCCCGGGTCACTAGGTCGGCTGGCAACCTTGTCTGTTACCGGGTTTGGTGGTGCAATAGCGGACTTTGCCAGCAATTGTGGGGATTTTCGATGTCGGATCAAGTTTTGTCTGCCCTGGAGCACTTTTTTGCCCGCTGGCAACGGGATGGCGAGGCCAGACGAGGCCTGCCCCTGTGCGAGTGGGAGGCGGACTGGCGTTCCCCCTGCCAGCTTGGTGAGCCCGCCGATGGTCGGGTGGCCTGGCGTCCTCACCATCGCTCCGAGCCCGCTGACTTTGCAGCCATGGCCGATGCCCTCGAGCTGACAATTCATCCCAGCGCCATTGCCCTGTTCGGGCACTGGTTCAGTCGCCCCATTCCCTGCCTTTTCAAGGGGCTGCGCCTTGAACTGATCCTGCCGTGGAACGACGCGGATCTCGACCTGCTCAGGGAGAACCTCATTGGCCACCTGCTGATGCTGCGCAAGCTAAAACGAACCCCCTCCATCTTTATTGCCACCACCCGCAACGAGATGACGCTCATCTCGCTGGATAACGAGAGTGGTCAGGTGTGGCTGGAGTGGCTCGATTCCGGCCGCCGTCTGCCGTTGGCGCCCTCCTTGCCGGTGTTTCTGGAACGGCTTGAGACGTTGCCGCAATAGCACCTGCTCGAGCCAAGGTTACCCATCGGAACGAAAAGCGCCTTGCCATGCGGCAAGGCTCTTTTTTATGGCATCGCGTACAGGGAGCGCGCTTAATCCTTGAAATCCCAGGAGAGGTTGGAGACCAGACGGCAGCTGTCGCACTTGAAGTCGAAGATCTCGTGCAGTGACTCTGCCAGCGCCCACTCACCGCCACAGCTGGGGCAGGGGCGCGCCTTCTCCTCGGCCGTGCTCAACCCGCCCACCCGATAGAGGTAGTAGTAGGTGGGGATGCCGCTCAGCACTTCCAGCCGCTTGGCCAGATCGGTGCCACGCCTGTAGAGGCGGCTGCCCACTTCGCCGATTTCGTGCAGCGCCGGATGTTCGGCGATGGAGCCGTTCATCTGCAACTGATCGCACGCCTCCCAATCCTCCTGCCACTTGATGATCTGTTTCTGATCGCCGTTGGCGACCGCGGGCAGTTGGTAGAGCGGAATCGGGGCGAAGTGGTCGCCACAGCGCAGCGGCGAGCAGGTATGCAAAAAGCTGGTGTAGAGCAGCATCCAGCTGGGGCGCTCGCCCTGCTGGCCGCAAGGATCTGTGCTGTCGGAGAGCAGATCCGCCCCTTGCAAATGGAGTTTGGGCGCCAGCAGCCCGGCTTGATTGAGCTGCTGCTCAGCCAGTTTGACCTGCTCGCTCTGGTTGTCAGGGTGCAGGCTATCCTGCTCCGGACAGACCACCCGACTGACGAAATAGCCGTCATGCATGCTGGTGGGGAACTCCCGCCCGAGGATCTGACCCTGATAACGCAGCATGTCGAGGTAGTTGACGATGGCCCGCTCGGCGTCGCCAAGGGAGGTATCGCGGTAACACTCAAAGCAGAGTTCGACGATATACATGGTTCAGCCTTGCCCCTGCTGGAGGAGCAGGTCGGTCAGGCGATCCACCTTCTGTTCGATGCGCGCGAGCTGTTCGGCGAGTTGCTGCAGGGTGAGCGCCGGCGCTGGCTGAGGCACAGCCTCTGGCAGGAGCTCGCTCTCGGCGGTCGCGACGGGTTGCTGCTTCCACTGGCTCAGCACTTTCAGCAGCTCGGCCATCGGCACGGGCTGGGTAAGGCGGGCCTTGATCATGGCGGTGGTGGGTGTCAGGCCCTTGGCGGCCAGCTCGTTGGCAATTCGGATGATCTCGTGGGCGGACATAAGCATGCTCTGGGTGAGAAGGAGGGATCGATATCGGGGCGGGATCTTAACCAAAGCCAGCAAGGGAGGAAAGGGGCGGGCGGCTTAGCGGGGCTGGCGCAACATCACATCGAGCTGGTCGATCGCCTCGCACCAGTCGGAGTCGTTCCACAGGGCATCGCGCAGAAAGCTAGCCTGGGCGGCGTTCCAGAAACCGGCCTCCGGCAGCAGGGTCTCATTGTCGAGGTGATGGTCGTGCACAAAGCGGTGCAGGCTCAGCTCGTCGTTGGCCATCCCGAGCTGGGCAAACAGGGCTGGCAGATCGTGGACAAGGGGCTCCATCTCGTCTCTCCCTTTGTTTAATCCCTGAGATTATAGACAGGCATAGCCCACGGGCGCAGAGACGAGACAGGGGATCAGGCAGAGGGGATGCGATGGGGGGGCAGATCGACGCCCACAACGTGCAGCCCCTGCATCTTGAGGGTGCCCTGATAGTGGCTCTCGCCATCGCTGGAGAATTCAAACTGATAGTGGGTCAGCAGCCGCAGGGGATTGCGGGCCAGCTCCCGCCGATGGCGGGCCAGTGACAGCAGTTGCAGATCATGGTGCTGGCAGTAGCGGCGCATGTATTGCCAGGCCACTTCTGCCTGTTGGCGTTGCAGCCAGAACAGGCCGGCAATCGCAATCAGCAACAAAATTCCGAGCATCTCTCCCATAGGCGGGCTTCCTTATCGTGATGTCGATAACCGGGAGTCCTGCTCGGCACTCCCGGTCTCCTTTTCAATTTCCCGCCGTGTTGCCTCGTGGCGTGAGGGGGGCGAGGGATCAGGCCGAGGCAAACAGACGGCCGATGGCCTTGCCCAGCGCATCGCTGCGGTCGGGGTCACGCAGTCTGGCCAGCATATCATTGCGCAGGGCCGGTAAAGTGACCAACTCGGCAAAAACCTGATTGAAGAACTGGGTCGGTTGCAGTGCCAGTTGTTCCAGATAGTGGCTGAGCAGATTGGCATCCTTCAGATCGGGCCAGAGCCGGCCAGCGATGGCGAGCAGTAGCGCAGGGCTCGGCTGGGTTTGCAGCAGGGTCAGCAGTTTGTTGGTGCGCAAAGAGCTGCCGGGACAGGAGGCCATGGCGCGGCAGAGGTAGGCCAGGGTCTCCGGGTTGGGGGCGGCGCACTCCTGCTCCTTGCCGATCCGCTCGAGCAGGGCGCCTTGTACTGCCGGCGGCAGCGGGGCGTTTTCAAGGCTCTGGCAGAGAGCGTAGAGCGGCTCTTGCGGCAGTTTGGGCAGTGCCTTGCAAACCAGCGCCAGATTGCGTTCATCATGCAGTCGCTCGGCCAGATCGGCAAAGCCCTGTAGTCCCAGCGTCTGCCAACCGGTGTCGTTGGGGGCGGCCAGATAGTGGCAGAGGGCATCGTAATAGGCGGAAGGGGCCTGCTCCAGCTGGCGCGCCAGCTTGGCGTGCAGACTGGCCATCTTGGCCTCCGCCGGGCGGAAGGTGTAGGGATTGTCGGCCAAGCGCTGGGCTTTTTCCTCGTCCAGATCGCCGGTGAGCTTGTAGCCCAGGGTCTCCACCACCTGATCCATGAACAGCTTGGGACCATTTGACATCAGCAGGCCGCGCTCATCGAGGGCGAACTTGAGGAACCAGAGGTAGTGGCGAGACTCGCTCGGCTGGAAGAAGTGCACGCCAAGCCAGGCGTGCTGTTGCAGCGGCCAGGGATAGGGCTCCTGCTGCTTTTCGATGCGCACAAAGGTATCGCTTGCCAGTGACCGCACCTGGCGGCCCATGTCAAACAGCTGGAACTGGGTGCCAGCCTGAGTCAGAAATTCGGTCAAGGTATTGATGGCAGTAGGCGTCGCAGACATGGTGAGATCCGGCTAATGGTGATGCGGGCCGATTATAAGGCCCTTGTCGAGGATAGCCAGTGGCAGCAGACGTGCGCTGCGGCAGATATCAACATGGCAGCCATGCGGGGGGAGGTGTATAGTAACGCCCTTTTTTAACGGCGGCAGGCCGCGCTGGCTGCCGTGTATGTCGATGAGCCGACTGAATCGCCGGTGCTGCGCGACCGAATGTACCGGCATCCTGGCTGGCCCTGTCGGATCAGCGGATCAATCTGTGGTTATGAGGAAGAGAGCGAGATGAATCAATATTTGCTGGTAGCTGGCCTGTTGGGGGAACTCACCGCCGAGTTGCAGCGCCTTGAGCGCTGGCAAGCTGACCATCCCGGTGACGAAGCCCTGGCAAGCACCCTGCCTTTTTGTGTCGATACCCTGAGCTTTGATCAGTGGCTGCAGTTCGTGCTGATCCCGCGCATGGAGCAGCTGGTGATGTTGCAGGCTCCGCTGCCCACCAGCGTCTCCCTCTATCCCATGGCCAGCGAAGTCTACAAAGAGGATCTGGCCGAGGCAGAAGCGCTGCTGCGCCTGATCGCCCGCTTCGACCTGCTGCTTTCCGGCAAAGTGATTGAACAATGATGCCAGATCAAACCCGAGAAGAGAGTGACCTGAAGCTGACCCTGCTCTATCAGGATGAGTGGCTGGTGGCGGTCAACAAGCCGTCCGGTCTGCTGGTGCACCGCAGCTGGCTCGACAAGGGTGAGACCCGTTTTGCCATGCAGATGACCCGGGATCTCATCGGTGGTCGCCATGTCTATCCGGTGCATCGCCTTGACCGTCCCACCTCCGGCGTGCTGCTGTTTGCGCTCGATCCGGTGATTGCCCGCGCACTCACCGAAGCCTTCACCCAACGTCAGGTGCACAAGGAGTATCTGGCATTGGTGCGTGGCTGGGCGCCCGAGCAGGGGGTGATCGACTATCCCCTCAAGGAGCAGCTGGACAAGATTGCCGATGCCATGAGCAACCCGGATCGCCCGGCGCAGGATGCCGTCACCACCTTCCGGCGCCTGCATCAGGTCGAGCTGCCCCATGCGGTATCCAAAAAGCACCCTACCAGTCGTTACAGTCTGGTCAGATTGTTCCCGAAGACCGGCCGCAAGCATCAGCTGCGCCGCCATATGGATCACCTGTTCCACCCCATCGTCGGGGATACCACCCACGGGGATGGGCGTCACAACCGTTTCTTTCGTGAGCACTTTGGCTGCGAACGGCTGCTGCTGGTGGCCCGCACCCTGAGCTTTACCCATCCGGTGCTCAAGGTGCCGATGCGGATCCAGGCGCCACTCGGTCAGGATATGCTGCGCCTGTTTGCCGAGCTGGGCTGGCCCGCCAGCGAGAGCGACTACTAAGCGCCTGATCCTCAGCCTTGAACCGGTGGCATCTGACGCCAGCTTGCTGATAGAGTTGCTCAAAAGAGTGACTCAAGCAGGGAGAGGAGAATGGCGCAGATCGATATCGTGGTAGGAACTGTCTATGGCGCAGCCATGCTGGTGGCCGAGACCTTGGCAGATGAGCTGGAACGCAAGGGGCATCACTGTTCTCTGCACGAAGAAGCACGGCTGGCGGACATTGACCCCGGCCGTTTTTTATTGCTGGTAAGTGCCACTACAGGACAGGGGGACATTCCTCCCAATCTGCAGCCCTTTGCCAGCGAGCTGGCTGACAAGGCGCCCTGGCTCAAGGGGCTGCGGTATGCCCTGATTGCCATGGGCGACAGCAGCTATGACCATTTTTGTGGTGCGGGCCGTCGGCTGGACGGATTGCTGCAAGAGCTGGGCGCCACGCGAGTGATGCCCCCGCTGGAGCTGGATGCCACCGTGCACGATGAACCCGAACAGGTGGCACTCAGCTGGCTGAAAAAGTGGGATATTCAGCCCTGAATACTCTCTGAAATAGAGCCATATCAATCCCCTGATCCTTAACCGGCAGGGGATTGTTATTTGCACAAATGTCATCTCACTCAGCAAGCATATTTTCCACGCTTATTGTCGATAGTGGCGGAGGGATATTTTCCCCTTTTGGCATTCCATCGGCGTAATGGTTTCAAGCGCACCGCAGACCTGTCCTCCAAATAAAAGTTCAATCTTGAAAGCGATCTCAGTCATGTTTTTGTCATTCGATCGTAAAATAATGACTTTGGTTCAGTCGCGAATTAATTGCTGGTAACGCTTTCAGATTCGTTTTAATTGCTGACTTTGTTGCGTTGGTGGTTATATGTTGCCTCTTTGATTGGTTTTTTGCCTGATTGTGTTGTGGCGATCGTTTGCCGAGCGATTTGTCGCCATTTTGTGAGTCGCTTCATATTTGTCGTGAAATACGCTCCCTATAATCAACCTCGGTTATCACCAACAGGATTACATGGTGATAAGAAGTTGAATATTCAGGATCACACTCCTCACTGCGGGAAATAAGGAATATGACAATGAAAATGAAGTGGCTCCCGATTGCAGCAGCTGTTACTGCCGCCCTGGCTTCCCAAGCCGCCTTTGCCGTAGATTTCCACGGTTACTTCCGTTCCGGTGTCGGTGTTTCCGATAACGGCGATATGCAAAGTTTGGGGACTGCGGGTAAAAACCGCTTGGGTCGTCTTGGTCAAGAAAATGACACTTATGGTGAAGTTCAGCTGGGCCAAGAGGTTTACAACAAGAACAACCAGACTTTCTATGTCGACTCCATGTTTGCCATGACCTCAAACCAGAAGCGTGACTGGGAGAGTGTTGATGGAAAAGATGCAGACTTTGCTCTTCGCCAGTTCAATGTGCAGGCTAAAAACCTGTTTGGTGGGAACGAAACCCTGTGGGCGGGTAAGCGTTACTACCAACGTCATGACATCCATATCTCCGATACCTACTACTGGGATGTTTCCGGTGCCGGTGCTGGTGTAGAAAATATTGAGGTTGGTCCTGGCAAGCTCTCTGTTGCTGTACTGCGTAACGACCCATGGGATGCAATTACTGGTGATCCATCAGCAAAGACAATGGATACCAACGTATTTGATATCCGTTATGCCGGTATCCCATTGTGGACTGATGCATCTCTTGAAGTTGGTTATGACTTTGCCATGGCCAACCCGACTGATTTGCAAGACAAGCAGAATCCTAATATCAACGATGGACACATGCTGACCGCCGAGCTGACCCAGTCCATGTTGGGTGGTTTCAACAAGACTGTAGTTCAGTACTTTATGGATGGTCTGGCTGCTCAAGGTGTTAGCTATGGTGCCGGTTCAGGGAGTGGTCTGCAGTCTAACTCCAGCAGTGGTGATGGCTTCCGTCTTATCAACTGGGGTGTATTGCCAGTTGGTGACAAGGTTGAATTTGGCCATCAGTTGATTTATGCACAGGCCAAAGACTTTACTGAGTGGGGCACTCAGTATGACGATAAAGATACTTTCTCTGCAGTAGTTCGCCCGATGTACAAATGGAATGATGTAATGAAGACCATCGCAGAGGTGGGTTACTTCAAGGATAACCAGACCAAGAAAGGTGGGGTAGAGTCCTCCACTGATGGCACCAAGTATACTTTGGCTCAGGCTTGGTCTGCTGGTTCCGGCTTCTGGGCTCGTCCTGAAATCCGTGTTTTCGCCTCTTATGTACAGCAAGATGGGGCTTTCCGTGCAGATAGCAACGGAGTTAACCAAGACGATGCTTGGAACTTCGGTGTACAAGCCGAAGCTTGGTGGTAATCTCTCCATCACCTGATTTCAAGTCGCCCCCGCTTGTCGGGGGCTCTTTTTTTCAAGATGGCGTGTAGGGTATGCAGATGAAATATAGCAAGGTAGCGTTGACGATTTTGTGTTCCACTCTGATGACGGCATGTGCGTCGCTTGAGGCAACGGTGGCTCCGACTCAGGAGTACAAGAGCATCCTCGATAGCCGTGCCAGCGCACTTCAGCAGCTCGGCTCAGCCACCGTATGTTGCACTAGTATCAACGAGTTGCAGTATCAGCCGTTGGCTGCTGAGCAGAAAAGAGTGGTTGCTATTGATGGCAGCTCTCCGGCATTCAACTTCCCGGAAGGCAAGAGCTATTACGCCGCCTTCAAATTGCCGACCAATTCCGGTGATCTCAAGATCACAGTTGCTGGGCTGATTGACAAGACATTGTTTAACCCCACTGTGTTGCTGCTGGATTCCCAGTTCAAGCCGACCCGCACCATTGGTGCCGACATCATTACCTACAAACCAGCGCGTATGTTGGATGGCGATCGGGTTGAAGGCGTCTTTACCATCGACCGTTCCTATGTCGGCAATCCGAACAATGAAACCTATATGGTGATTTACACCACTCAGGCTACCTTGAGCCAGACCACCCAAGCCATGAGTCCTTCCAAGATGATGGCCAAGTCCTTGAGCGTGCAGGATTATGGTGCTAAGGATCCGTTGATCCCGCACTCTGCATGGGGTGTGGTCAAGATTGATGTGGAAGATATGAGTGCCAGTGCACTGGGCGATAACTTCTACAAGCCGGTTTACCAGGAGGCGATCGATGCCAATACACCGATCGTGGATGCGACACCTAACAAGTTGGTTGTGCCGGTCGCTACCGCTGCAACAGCAACTGCAGTGGCTGGGGCAACCGCAGCCAAACCTGCTCCTGCCATGCTGAGTGAAACTGAAACCTTCTATCAGGGCCAGATCGAAAAAGCTGTCAAGGCGGGGGATATCGACAAGGCGATGAAGCTGGTGAACGAGGCCGAGCGGGCTGGTTCAACCAAGGCAAAAAGCGTGTTTATTGATGCGGTCAAGCGCTCGCAAAAATAGAGTAATACGACTATTTACTGGTCAGATATATTTATTGAGGCCTCCCTTGTTGGAGGCCTTTTTAATCGGTAGACTGTAATAAATAAAAATCACGCCGTTACATTTAGTTACAATGAGTTGCCGTTTGATGTGAGCGGCATTATTAAAATACAAAGTGAAACTGCTATTTATATGTCTTTGTAATAGAGTAATCATGCGGATTATTAACTTATATTAGATGCGTTTTTTAGCCGCTAAACAAGTTGTGATCTTCCCTCCAAATTCAATATTCCCCCGCCTTCGAAAGCAGCAATTTATGACCCGCTGGGTTATATTCTGATGGTCAAAATAAACAAGCCCGACTCGAAGATATCTGAATGAATCAGTGCTTATTTCATCCAGATAGATCGTTCAGGGACGACAATCCATTCAGGAGCGCACACAATGTTCAAAAATGCTTTCTCTAATCTGCAAAAGGTTGGTAAGGCGCTGATGCTGCCAGTATCAGTCTTGCCAGTCGCAGGTATTCTGCTGGGGGTGGGGGCTGCCCACTTCAGCTGGATGCCGGAAATTGTCTCCCAATTGATGGAGCAAGCCGGTGGTTCCGTATTTGGCCAGATGGCCCTGCTGTTCGCAGTGGGTGTTGCTCTGGGCTTTACCAATAACGACGGTGTATCCGGTCTGTCAGCCATCGTTGGCTACGGCATCATGGTCGCAACCCTGAAGGTCATGGCACCTGTGATGGGTGTTGAAACCATCGAAACCGGCGTGCTGGGTGGTATCCTGGCCGGTGGTATCGCTGCCTGGGCGTTCAACCGTTTCTACAAGATCCAGCTGCCAGAGTACCTGGGCTTCTTCGCGGGCAAACGTGCCGTACCCATCATCACCGGTTTCCTCTCCATCGGTCTGGGTGTGATCCTGTCCGTGATTTGGCCGCCAGTGGGTGGCGCCATCGGTGCCTTCTCTGACTGGGCTGCCAACCAGAACCCGGTACTGGCCTTCGGTATCTACGGCGTGGTTGAGCGCTCCCTGATCCCGTTCGGTCTGCACCACATCTGGAACGTACCGTTCTTCTATCAGGCGGGTACCTGCGTCAACGGTGCCGGTGAAACTGTTCACGGTATCATGACCTGCTTCCTGACTGCTGATGACGCGTCCCGCGCTGCCGGTAACGGCTTCGGTCAGCTGGCTGGTGGCTACCTGTTCAAAATGTTCGGTCTGCCTGCTGCTGCGTTCGCCATTGCTCACGCTGCCAAGCCGGAAAACCGCGCCAAGATCGTTGGTATCATGGCCTCTGCTGCCCTGACCTCTTTCCTGACCGGTATCACCGAGCCGATTGAATTCTCCTTCCTGTTCATCGCTCCGGTTCTGTACGCCATCCACGCAGTACTGGCTGGTCTGGCTTATGTGCTGACCAACTCTCTGGGTATCGTACACGGTCACACCTTCTCCAACGGCTTCATCGACTTCGTGGTGCAATCACCGCGTGCCGACAACATGCTGCTGCTGGTTGGTCTGGGTCTGGTTTACGCGGCTATCTACTACGTCGTATTCAGCTTCGTTATCCGTGCCATGAACCTGAAAACCCCGGGTCGTGAAGACGAGACTGCTGAAGAGGCTGTTGGCCAAGGCAAAGACGAGATGTCAGCTGCTCTGGTTGCCGCCTTCGGTGGTAAAGAGAACATCGCTTCTCTGGATGCCTGCATCACCCGTCTGCGTGTTGGCGTGAAAGATGTTGCCAAAGTTGACCAGGCTGGTCTGAAGAAACTGGGTGCTGCCGGTGTGGTAGTGGCTGGTTCCGGCGTTCAAGCCATCTTCGGTACCAAGTCCGACAACCTGAAAACCGACATGGACATCTGGATGAAGAGCAACTAATTCTGTTGCCTGAATATCAGCGTGTTTTAAGAGGGAGGCGAAAGCTTCCCTCTTGCTATTTGTGGTTATGGAGCGTGCGAGTCGCTGTAGATCGATCTCGGCAGGAGTCTCGTTGCCCAAGGGGCGATATGTAACGGGATGCCCTCTGTCGGCACAACTGCTGGTGTGCCTCGCGGCGCCTTATCGCACGTCATCACCAGATAAACCCATATAAAGTCAGCCAATAAAAAGAGCGCCACCTGGGCGCTCTTTTGTCGAGTCGGGGGGATTAGAGTTTCTCCAGATCCCGCTCGATTTCGCTGATCTTGTTCTGCACCACTTTTTCCAGATGGCGCAGGTCGCGCAGGATCTTCTGCTTGATGTCCGGGTCGGCCTGCTGATGAACGCCCTGGGTCAGGTTGTCCAGCTCATCCACCACATACTTGAGGTTGGCGTTGATCTCGGTGACATCCTTGTACTCATGGGTACCCGAGTCGACCAGCATGGTCTTGCGCTGGCGGGGATACTTGAATTTGACACTCTTGGCGAAGAACTCGCCCTTCTGCTTCTTGAAGTAGATCTTGAGGATGTCGTGGTTGGCCTCCTGGCGCAGGGTATAGCTGTCGACGGAGGCGGGATCCTGGATCCCCAGGCTCTTCAGATTCTCGTACATCAGGCTTCCTCGGTTTGAAACGATCCTGTCCCATCCATCTTAACCGATGCCTCATGGCTTGCCTGTGACAGGGGCGCCAAAATCAAAAGGGCGCCATAAGGCGCCCTTTTCATCACAGCAATGCTGATTACTCGTCGATGGAGCGCAGCAGAGCGTTGATGCCGACTTTGGCGCGGGTCTTGGCATCCACCTTCTTGACGATCACCGCCGCGTAGAGGCTGTACTTGCCGCACTTGGAGGGCAGGGAGCCGGAGACGACCACGGAGCCAGCCGGTACGCGGCCGTAGTGGATCTCGCCGGTTTCGCGGTCATAGATGCGGGTGGACTGGCCGATGAAGACGCCCATGGAGATGACGGAACCTTCCTCGACGATGACCCCTTCAACCACTTCGGAGCGGGCACCGATAAAGCAGTTGTCTTCGATGATGGTCGGGTTGGCCTGCAGCGGTTCCAGTACGCCGCCGATGCCGACGCCGCCGGAGAGGTGAACGTTCTTACCGATCTGGGCGCAAGAGCCGACAGTGGCCCAGGTATCGACCATGGTACCTTCGTCAACGAAGGCGCCGATGTTGACGTAGGAGGGCATCAGCACGGTATTGGGGGCGATAAAGGAGCCTTTGCGGGCTGTTGCCGGCGGCACCACGCGCACACCCGCTTCCTTGAACTGCTCGGCGGTGTAGTTGGAGAACTTGAGGGGAACCTTGTCGTAGTACTGGGCATCGTCGCCCTTGATGATGCCGTTGTCGTTGATGCGGAAGTAGAGCAGTACCGCTTTCTTCAACCACTGATGGACAACCCACTCACCGGCAATCTTCTCGGCAACCCGTGCCTTGCCAGAGTCCAGCAGGTCGATGGCTTGCAGGATGGCGGACTTGGTGGCGCTATCCACGGAGCCCGGAGTAATGGTGTCGCGGCGCTCGAAGGCCGCTTCAATGATCTGTTGCAACTCGGTCATGACAGGTTTCCTTTAAAAAATTCTGTTTGTTGTATCACACTTTTCCGACTGTTTTTAAGGGGTTGACCGGAATTCTTCCGGCCAGCGACCATTTCTTCATCCGGTGTGCGCCAACCAGTTGTTTGGCATGGCAAAAAACGCCCGACAATAAGCCTCTTTCGAATCACTCTTCGCTTAATCCAGTACCGACTGTTGGGGATTGAGTTGGTGTACCAGTCGCTCTTCGAGCTGTTTTTGCTGCTCGGCGGTCAATGGTTCTCCATCGAGGCTGGTCAGGCTGAAAAAGTCCTCGACCCTCTCACCGAAAGTGGCGATTTTGGCGGCGTGCAGCGACAGCCCGCACTGCTGGAAAACGGCACCGATCCGGGCCAGCAGGCCGGGGGTATCGAGGGCAGTCAGCTCCATCAGGGTGTGACGGCTTTCCCCTTTAGTGGGCGAAGAGCGGGGCAGGAAGACCACCCGGGTCGGCACGCTGAACTGGCGGTGGCGCCGTGACAACGGCTTGTTGCGCAGTACCAGCTTGCCCGGCTCCTGCAGCGCCTTCTCCAGCGCCTTCTTGATGGTGGCTGTGCGGTTGGGGCTGATGGGTTCGCCGCTTGGCTCCAGTACCACGAAGGTATCGAGCACATAGTTGCTGCGCGAGTTCATGATCTGGGCGTCGTGGATGTTGAGGTTCTTCTGATCCAGCGCCGAGGCGACGGTGGCAAACAGATTCGGGGTATCGCGGCAGTAGATAAATACCTCGCTGCCGCCTCGGGTAGGGTGTTTTCCGATGATCACCAGCGGTGCCGGATTGTCGCCATGCTCGATGATGTGGCGGCAGTGCCAGGCGATCTGCTCCGGGCTGTGGCGCAGGAAGTAGTCTGCCTTGAAATCGGCCCAGAGCTGGTTGATCGCTTCTTCCGATACATCCCGTTGCGCCAGCAGCTGCTTGGCCTGACGCTGGTTTTCGCGAATGCGCAGCCGCATGTCGGGCGGGTTCTCCAGCCCCTGGCGCAGCGCCTTCTGGGTCGCGAAGTAGAGCTCCCGCAGCAGGGTGCCCTTCCAGTCGTTCCACAGGGTATCGTTGGTGGCGCAGATATCGGCCACGGTAAGGCAGTAGAGCAGGTCGAGATGCTGCTCGTCGCGCACCTTCTGGGCAAAGTCGGTGACCACGTCGGGATCGTAGATATCGCGGCGCTGGGCGGTAACCGACATCAGCAGGTGATGGCGCACCAGCCAGGCGACTAGTCGGCTCTCGTAGCGATCGAGTCCGTGCAGCTGGCAGAACTCCAGCGCATCGACGGCGCCAAGTTCCGAGTGATCGCCGCGCCGCCCCTTGGCGATGTCGTGGAACAGGGCGGCGATGCTGAGCAGCTCAGGTTTGCGCAGCCGGGTGAAGACCTCGTGGCAGAGCGGGTGGCTTTGGCGACTGGCCGGATTGGGGAACTGGTGAATGTTCTTGAGCAGCCGGTGGGTGTGCTCATCTACCGTGTAGGCGTGGAACATGTCGAACTGCATCTGGCCGACGATCAGGTTCCATTGCGGCAGATAGGCCGCCAGAATGCCGTACTTGTGCATCAGGGTGAGCGGCAGGCCGATGCCGTTGGGGTGGCGCAGCAGCGCCATAAAGAGGCGACGGCAGTCAGGCAAGTCCTGCAACCAGCAGTTGAGTTTGCGGCGCGCCTCGCGCAGTTGGCGCAAGGTGGCCGAGTGGATACCCGCAATCTCGGGATGCTGGGCCATCTGATAGAAGAGGCGCAGGATGGCGGCCGGTTCACGGCTAAACAACTCCGCATCCACCGCATCGATGAGGCGGCCACGGAGCTGGAACTCGTCGGAGAGGCGGCGCACATCCATGGCGGTGTTGCCGAGGATGGCTTCGTCAAACAGCTGCAGCAGCATCTCGTTGAGCTCGGAGACCCGCCGTACCGTCTGGTAGAAGCGTTTCATCATCTGTTCGACCGGAGTGTTACCTTCCCCCTCGAACCCCAACATCTGGGCCACGGTGCGCTGGCGATCGAACAGCAGGCGGTTATCTCCCTTGTTTATGGCCATGTGCAGGGCGAAGCGCACCTTCCAGAGAAAATTCTGGCAGTCGAGCAGCTCGCGGTACTCGGCGCGATTGAGAAAGCCGTGGCTGGTCATCTCGAACAAGGTGGTGGCGCCAAAGTGGCGGCGGGCGACCCAGGCGAGAGTTTGAATATCCCGCAGGCCACCCGGATTGCTCTTGAGATCGGGCTCCAGCTTGTAGGCGGTACCGAGAAACTGCTGATGGCGCTCCGCCTGCTCTTGCCGTTTGGCGCGAAAGAAGGCTTCGCTCGGCCAGAAGTGCTGGGGGCCGGTGGCCTCTTTCAGTTGCCGGAAGCCCTCCTGGCGACCTGTGATGTAGCGGGCCTCGATGAGGTTGGTGGCGACCGTAATATCGGCGCGCCCCTGCTCAAGGCACTCCGCCACGTTGCGCACCGCCTGACCCACCTCAAGCTTGAGGTCCCACAGCAAGGTGATGAACTCGCCGATGCGCAGTCCCAACACCTCGTCCAGTTCGTCGCCGTCATAGAGGATCAGCAGGTCGATATCGGAGTGTGGGTGCAGCTCGCCGCGACCATACCCCCCCACAGCGATCAGGGTCAGATCGCTCTTGTCAAAGCCGAACTTCTGCCACAACCGGCAGAGCAACTGATCCATGTACTCGGAGCGGGTGGCGACCAGCTCGATGATGTTGTCGCCGGCATCAAAACGGGCGTGCAGCCAGCCGAGAAAGCGGCTCAGGTACTCTTTGCAGTTGTCGCGAGTGAGCTGATCATCGGGTAACAAATGGGGGGAAAGCAGGCTGGCGTCCATGGCATCTCACACACAGTGGCAGGCAAATGGCTGAAACAGAAGTAAAAACCCCGGCGCTTTGGAAGTTCAGGGCCGGGGTTCGATGTTAGCTGTGTTTGATGAAGCGGTCGATAGTGTCATCGGGGCGCAGGGTGAGCACCTCGCAGCCATCCTCGGTCACCAGCAGGGTGTGTTCCCACTGGGCGGAGTCGCCGCCATCCTTGGTAGTCACGGTCCAGCCATCCTTCGGATTGACCTTGCAGTGATACTTCTTGCTGTTGACCATCGGCTCTATGGTGAAACACATGCCCGCTTTCAGCTCCAGCTTGCCGCTGTTGCGGTAGTGGAGGATCTGTGGCTCTTCGTGGAACTCGGCACCGATACCGTGACCGCAGTAGTCACGCACCACGGAGAAGCCGGCCTTCTCGACGATGGGTTGGATCACTGCGCCAATCTCGGTAATGCAGGCACCCGGGCGCACCTTCTTGATGGCGGCATAGAGGCTCTCTTGCGCAACCTTGCAGAGCTGGCGGCGCAGCGGGGTGGTTTCACCCACGATGAACATGGCCGAGGTATCGCCGTGGTAACCATCCTTGATGACGGTGATATCCAGGTTGATGATGTCGCCATCGCGCAGCTTCTTGTGGTTCGGGATACCGTGGCAGATCACATCGTTAACCGAGGTACAGATGGATTTGGGAAAGCCGTGGTAGTTGAGCGGAGCTGGAACCGCCTGTTGTACGTCGACAATATAGTCGTGGCAGAGGGTGTTCAGTTCGTCAGTGGTGACGCCAGCTTTGACATGGGGCGCAATCATGACCAGCACATCGGCGGCCAATTGGCCGGCAACGCGCATCTTTTCAATCTCTTCCGGTGTCTTGATTTTAATGGACATGGGATCTCTCTTGCGGCCTGCCGCTGGGCCTGCGAGGGCAGACAGGACAGGTAATGAAAAATAGATGCGTTTGCAATCAGGGCAAAATTTTATCCGCAACCCCCGCGTACTTCCAGTGTGATTGTCATCACAACGTCAAATCGGCGTCGCAGCATCCTCTGGCGGGATCCATATTTACACCTGTTTAGGGTGTCGGCCGGTGGTGTCCTGAACAAAGTTATGGTATAAAGCGCGCCGGAATGGGGAACTTGCGTCCCGATTTCATCACCCTTACTTAAACAACACACACACATCGACACATATGCCGGGGTGCCTTAACGGGTCGGTTATATGGGATGTGTGGAGGCCTAACCCCAATACAGAGGTATAAAATGGCTAAAGTTTCTATGCGCGACATGCTGCAAGCCGGCGTTCACTTCGGTCACCAGACTCGTTACTGGAACCCGAAAATGAAATCCTACATCTTCGGTGCCCGCAGCAAAGTTCACATCATCAACCTGGAAAAAACCGTTCCGATGTTTGACGATGCCATGAACTTCATCAGCTCCGTAGCTGCCAAGAAAGGCAAGGTACTGTTCGTTGGTACCAAGCGTGCCGCGTCTGAAGCCGTAAAAGAAGCCGCTGAGCGTTGCGACCAGTTCTATGTAAACCACCGCTGGCTGGGCGGTATGCTGACCAACTGGAAAACCGTTCGTCAGTCTATCAAGCGCCTGAAAGATCTGGAAACCCAGAGCCAGGACGGTACCTTCGACAAGCTGACCAAGAAAGAGGCGCTGATGCGTACTCGCGAAATGGAAAAGCTGGAGAAGAGCCTGGGTGGTATCAAGAACATGGGCGGCCTGCCTGACGTTCTGTTCGTTGTCGATGCCGACCACGAGCATATCGCTATCAAAGAAGCCAATAACCTGGGTATCCCGGTAGTTTCCATCGTTGATACCAACTCCAACCCGGACGGCGTTGACTATGTCATCCCGGGTAACGACGACGCTATCCGTGCCGTACAGCTGTACCTGAATGCTGCTGCTGACACCGTACTGGAAGCTCGCGCTCAGGACATCGTTGTTCAAGCCGAACAAGATGGCTTCGTTGAAGCTGAGTAATTGATAAGGACTGTAAAGCCCTTATTAACCAAGCTGATGTAATTGGTTAGCAGGGGCCCTTGTGGCCCCTGTTTCTTGTCAATTCAAGACCGAGGATACTGGACATGGCTAACGTTACTGCCGCCCTGGTAAAAGAACTGCGCGAGCGCACTGCCGCTGGCATGATGGATTGCAAAAAAGCACTGGAAGAAGCTGCTGGTGATATCGAGCTGGCAATTGAGAACATGCGCAAATCCGGTCAGGCCAAAGCCGCCAAGAAAGCTGGCCGTATTGCCGCTGAAGGCGTTATCTTTGCTCGCACCGAAGGCAACGTTGCCGTCATGATCGAGCTGAACAGCGAAACCGACTTCGTCGCCAAAGATGCCAGCTTCATGGCAATGGGCCAGAAGATCGCTGACATCGCTGCGACCCAGAAAATTGCTGACGTTGACGCGCTGAAAGCCGCTGACTTCGGTAACGGCGAATCCGTCGAGCTGACCATCACCAACCTGATCGCCAAGATCGGTGAGAACATGAACCTGCGTCGCGTGATGCTGGTTGAAGGTGACAACCTGGGTACCTACGTTCACGGTTCCCGCATTGGTGTTATCACCAAGCTGACCGGTGGTTCTGCCGAGCTGGCCAAAGATCTGGCCATGCACGTTGCTGCCAACAGCCCGCAATTCGTCAAGCCTGAAGACGTGTCTGCTGAAGTTGTTGCCAAAGAGCGCGAAATCCAGATCGACATCGCCATCAACTCCGGCAAGCCGAAAGAGATCGCCGAGAAGATGGTTGAAGGCCGCATGAAGAAGTTCACCGGTGAGGTTTCCCTGACTGGTCAACCGTTCGTGAAAGATCCTTCCATGACCGTTGCCGAGCTGCTGAAGAAAGAAGGCGCTGACGTTGTCTCCTTCACCCGTTTCGAAGTGGGCGAAGGCATCGAGAAGCAAGAGACCGATTTCGCTGCTGAAGTTGCAGCCCAAATCGCGGCCGCTCAAAAGGCCTAATCGAACCGGTTTTTCCGTTTCCCCAGACCGCGACTTATGTCGCGGTCTTTATATGACCAGGAATCAGTGACATGAGTACCAATCCCAAACCTGCATACAGACGTGTTCTTCTGAAGTTGAGTGGTGAAGCCCTGCAAGGATCCGAGGGTTTCGGCATTGATCCGGCGGTGCTGGAGCGGATGGCCCAAGAGATCAAAGAACTGGTTGAGTTGGGTGTTCAGGTCGGTCTGGTCATCGGTGGCGGCAACCTGTTCCGTGGTGCCGGTCTTGCCAAAGCGGGCATGAACCGCGTGGTGGGCGACCACATGGGTATGCTGGCAACCGTGATGAACGGTCTGGCCATGCGTGATGCCCTGCATCGTGCTTATGTGAATGCCCGTCTGATGTCTGCCATCTCCCTGCAAGGCGTCTGCGACTCCTACAGCTGGGCCGAGGCAATCAGCCAGCTGCGTGCTGGCAAAGTCGTTATCTTCTCTGCCGGTACCGGCAACCCCTTCTTCACTACCGATTCTGCGGCTTGCCTGCGCGGGATCGAGATCGAAGCTGACGTGGTGCTCAAAGCCACCAAGGTTGATGGTGTATACAACGAAGATCCGGTCAAGAATCCGGATGCCGTGCTGTATCATGAACTGAGTTATGATGAAGTTCTTGAAAAAGAGCTCAAGGTGATGGATCTTGCTGCCTTTACCCTGGCACGTGACCATGATCTGCCGATCCGCGTGTTCAACATGAACAAACCGGGTGCCCTGCGCCGGGTTGTCATGGGTGAACCGGAAGGCACTCTGATCCACCACGTTGGTAAATAAGATAAAAGTGAGCCACCTGGCGCTCTTATCCTATCAATCACGTCAGTAAATAAGATAGACACGGGCCGTGTAGCGGCTCGTTCGCCAAAAGGAAAACCACTGTGATCAACGAGATTAAAAACGACGCCAAGGACCGTATGGGCAAGAGCGTAGAAGCGCTCAAGACTCAAATGTCCAAGATCCGTACCGGCCGCGCTCACCCGAGCCTGCTCGACGGCATCCAGGTTGAGTATTACGGTGCTGCCACTCCGCTGAAACAGTTGGCCAACGTCGTGGCAGAAGATGCTCGCACCCTCTCCATCTCCATTTTTGACCGCTCCATGATCCAGGCGGTAGAGAAGGCGATCCTGACCTCCGATCTGGGCCTGAACCCGTCCAGCAATGGCCAGACCCTGCGCGTGCCACTGCCGCCGCTGACCGAAGAGCGCCGTCGTGACCTGACCAAGATCGTCCGTGCCGAAGCGGAAAATGCCCGTGTTGCCGTGCGCAACATCCGTCGTGACGCCAACGCCGACCTGAAAGCGCTGCTGAAGGACAAAGAGATCTCCGAAGACGACGACCGTCGCGCCCAGGAAGAGATCCAGAAACTGACCGACTCCTACATCAAGCTGGTCGATGAGGCCCTTGCCGTAAAGGAGAAGGAGCTAATGGAAATCTAACCGTCTGAAAGGTATATTACGAGCGCCGTGTAGTGCCCCTGCACGGCGCTTTTGTCTTTGTGGGAGAATTACATGTCGCTTTTGGCTGCGTTGGGTGATTGTGCCAACTCGTCTTTACCCCGTCACGTCGCCATCATCATGGATGGTAACGGTCGCTGGGCCCAGAACCGCGGCAAGATGCGGGTTTATGGCCACAAGGCGGGGGTCAAGTCAGTGCGCGAGGCCGTTACCTTTGCTGCGCGTGCCAAGATCGAGGCATTGACCCTGTTTGCATTCTCCAGCGAGAACTGGCGCCGCCCGGAAGGGGAGGTCAGTGCCTTGATGGAACTGTTCATCACAGTGCTGGGTCGTGAGGTGCAGAAACTGCACAACAACGGGATCCGGCTCAAGGTGATTGGCGATACTGCTCGCTTTAGTGAGCGGTTGCAGGCCAAAATCGCCAAGGCGGAAGCCTTGACCGCCAATAACAAGGGGTTGACCCTGAACATTGCGGCCAACTATGGCGGCCAGTGGGATATCGCCCAGGCGGCCCGCAAGCTGGCCAAAGCAGTGGCGGCCGGTGAACTGGCCGCTGACGACATTGATGAATCCATGTTGACCCGTGAGGTTTGCATGGCCGATCTGCCACCCGTGGACCTGTTGATCCGCACCGGTGGCGATCATCGCATCAGCAACTTTGTGTTATGGCAGCTCGCCTATGCCGAGCTCTATTTTACCCCGGTATTGTGGCCCGATTTCAATGAGGCCGAGTTCAGTGAGGCGGTCGCCTCTTTCGTTGCCCGCGAGCGTCGCTTCGGTTGCACGGGTGAACAGATACGGGAATTAATCGCCGAGCAGCAGACCGGCTAAACCCCGCTCCCAAGAGAGAGGTTTCTTTTGCTAAAACAACGAATTATTACTGCTTTGATGTTGATCCCCCTGGTGTTGGGGGCGCTCTTCTTTCTGCCATTGAAATTTTTTGCCCTGTTGGCTGCGCTGGTGTTTTTGTTGGCCAGTCGCGAATGGAGTGGGTTTGTCTCTGCTGCTCCGCAGCAATGGTTACCCATCGTATTTTGTCTGTTGCTCGGTGCCAGCCTCTTTTGGCTGCCGGTGGAGCAACTCTGGACGCCCCACCTGCACCCCCTCGTGATGGGCGTGCTCTGGACAGCGGTAAGCTGGTGGATGCTGGGTCTGCTGCTGGTGTTGCGCTATCCCCAGAGCGCCAAGCTGTGGAAAGAGTCTATCTGGCTCAAGTCGCTGTTTGGTCTGGTGACCCTGGTTCCCTTCTTCTGGTCGCTGGTCGCCATCCGTGGTTACAACTTTTACCATGACCCCATGATGGGCGCCTGGATCCTGTTGTTCGTGATGGGACTGGTCTGGGCGGCAGATTCTGGCGCGTATTTTTTCGGCAAGGCGTTCGGTAAGCACAAGCTGGCACCGGCTGTGAGTCCGGGCAAAACCATCGAAGGAATGTGTGGCGGTCTCTTTACCGCCAGCCTGCTGGCCATCGGCGTTACCTGGTCGATGGGATTTGTTCCTGCCAAGATGATCACCGTGCTGTTTTGCTCTCTGCTGGCGGTGCTAGCCTCCGTACTCGGTGATCTGACCGAGAGCATGTTCAAGCGCGAAGCGGGCATCAAGGACTCCGGCACCCTGCTGCCGGGTCATGGCGGGATTCTCGACCGGATCGACAGCCTGACCGCCGCCCTGCCGGTGTTTCTGCTCAGTTATCTGCTACTCAGTCAGGAGTTTTGATGCACAAATCACTGGTTATTCTGGGGGCATCTGGCTCCATTGGTCAGAGTACCTTGAAAGTGCTGCGCCATAACCCGGGCAGTTGGCAAGTGTTGGCGTTGACCGCCGCCCGCAACGTGGATGCCATGTTGCGGGACTGCCTCGAATTCTCCCCCCGTTTTGCCGTGATGGTCGATGAGAATGCCGCCCGTGAACTCGCTGCCCGTCTGAAAGCGCACGGCAGTGCGACCCGGGTCATGTCTGGTGCAGCAGCCCTTTGCGAGGTTGCCGCTCACCCCGACGCCCATAGCGTGATGGCCGCCATCGTCGGTGCGGCCGGTCTGGCCCCGACCATGGCTGCGGTACGTGCCGGCAAGCGTATTTTGCTGGCCAACAAGGAGGCGCTGGTGATGTCCGGTGCTTTCTTCATGGAAGCCGTGCGCGAGCATGGCGCCGAGCTGCTGCCCATCGACAGTGAACACAATGCCATCTTCCAGTGTCTGCCGACCGCCGTGCAGCGCCAGCCCGGTTTTTGCGATCTGGCGGCGGCGGGGATCAGCAAGATTTTGCTGACCGGTTCCGGCGGCCCGTTCCGTTACACCGAGATCAGCGAGCTGGCGAAGGTGACGCCGGCGCAGGCCATCGCTCATCCCAACTGGTCGATGGGGGCCAAGATTTCGGTCGACTCCGCCACCATGATCAACAAGGGGCTGGAGTACATTGAGGCGCGCTGGCTGTTCAATGCGGCGCCCGAGCAGATCCAGGTGGTGATCCACCCGCAGTCGGTGATCCACTCCATGGTGCAGTACAAGGATGGCTCCGTGCTGGCTCAGCTGGGCAATCCGGATATGTGTACCCCCATCGCCCATGCGCTGGCTTATCCCAATCGCATCCCCTCCAGTGTGGAACCTTTGGATTTCTTCAGTGTCGGAGAGTTCAGCTTTATCCGGCCTGATTATGATCGCTACCCCTGTCTGGCGTTGGCCATCAATGCCTGCCAGAAGGGACAAGCGGCGACCACTGCGCTCAATGCGGCCAACGAGGAGGCCGTTGCCGCCTTCCTGGCCGGGCGCATCGGCTTTATGGATATTGCCCGGATCAACGAGGCAGTGATGCTGGCGCTGGATAGCAGCGCCGTCGGCTCGCTCGATGATCTGTTTGCCCTGGACGGTGCGGCAAGAGCCCGTGCTCACACTTTGATTGAGGAGCTTGGCTGATGGGCGGTGTGTTGTGGAATATCGGTGCCTTTGTTGTTGCGCTGGGCCTGCTGGTCGCGGTGCACGAGTTTGGTCACTTCTGGGTAGCCCGTCGTTGTGGCGTCAAGGTTGAGCGCTTCTCCATCGGTTTTGGCAAGGCGATCTGGCGCCGGATGGGTAAGGATGGCACCGAATATGTGCTGGCGCTGATCCCGCTCGGTGGTTACGTCAAGATGCTCGATGGCCGGGTCGATGAACTCAAGCCCGGTGACGAGCAGTACGCCTTCAACCACAAGAGCGTCTGGGCGCGGATGGCGATTGTTGCCGCAGGTCCTATGGCCAACTTCGTCTTTGCCCTGTTTGCACTCTGGCTGATGTTTATCATCGGGGTGCCGAGCGTCAAGCCGGTGATCGGTGAAGTGCGTCCGGCATCCATAGTTGCCGAGGCGGGTGTGCTGCCGGGGATGGAGATTGTCGGGGTCGGCGATGAGCAGACCGGTGACTGGGAGAGCGTCACTTACGCCCTTATCAGCCATCTGGGTGATGATGCAGTCTCCCTGAAAGTGCAGGCACCCAATACCAGCTACGCCACCGATAAAACCTTGTCGCTGACCGGCTGGACTTTTGATCCGGATAAAGAGTCGCCCATCGGCAGCTTGGGAATTGTCCCCCTGAGTGGCAAAGTGCTGCCAGTCGTGGCTGCCGTGGTGGCCAAGAGTGCCAGTGAAAAGGCGGGGCTGCAGGTTGGTGACCGTATCAAACAGGTCGGCGATCAGCCTATTACCGCGTGGGCCCAGTTTGTCGAACTGGTGCAGCAGGCTCCGGGCGAACCCCTGCAAGTGGTGATTGAGCGCAACAACAGTGACCTCAACCTGACCCTGACCCCGGATAGCCGCAAGGTGCAGGGCAAGCTGGTAGGATTCGTCGGTCTCTCGCCGCAACTGGTTCCATTACCGGATGAATATCGAATTCTGTTACAGTATGGGCCTTTGCAGGCGCTGTGGCATGGCGCGGACAAGACCTGGAGTCTGATCACGCTCACCTTTGACATGATTGGCAAGTTGATCGGTGGCATCGTGTCGCTGGACAACCTGAGCGGCCCCATCTCCATTGCCAAGGGCGCCGGCAGCAGTGCCGACTATGGTCTGGTCTATTTCTTGAGTTTTCTGGCGCTGATCAGCGTCAACCTGGGAATTATCAATCTGTTCCCCCTGCCGGTGCTCGATGGTGGCCATCTGGTCTATTTCCTGATCGAAGCGGTCACCGGCAAGCCGGTATCAGAGAAAATACAGGAAGTGGGTTTCAGGATCGGCGCCGCCATTCTGATGTTATTGATGGGCATTGCGCTGTTTAACGATTTCGCTCGCCTCTGAGGCCAGAGCATCAACAAGGACACATAAGAACAAAATGGCTGTTAAAAAAGCATTGGTGTTGAGTTGCCTGCTGGGTGCCAGTTTCCTGGCCCAGGCGGCCCCTGCCTCTTTTGTGGTGCAAGATATCCAGGTCGAAGGTCTGCAACGGGTGACCCTGGGTGCTGCACTGTTGAACCTGCCGATCCGGGTCGGTGATACCGTCGACTCCGTGGCTCTGGCCAGCGCCATCAAGAAGCTCTATGCCTCGGGTAACTTCGAGGATGTGAAGGTTTACCGTGACGGCCAGGTGCTGCAGGTGATGGTCAAGGAGCGTCCGACCATCTCCAGCATCGAGTTTGCCGGCAACAAGGATATCAAAGAGGAGCAACTGACCCAGAGTCTGGAGTCCTCCGGTATCCGTGTGGGCGATCCGCTGGATCGCACCGTGCTCACTTCCCTCGAGAAGGGACTGGAAGATTTCTACTATGGCGTGGGTAAATACTCCGCCAAGGTCAAGGCGATCGTCACCCCGTTGCCGCGCAACCGGGTTGACCTCAAGTTCACCTTCGTGGAAGGGGAAGCGGCCAAGATCCAGCAGATCAACATCGTTGGCAACAGCGTCTTCCCGGAAGAGAAGCTGATTGCCCAGCTCTCCCTGCGCGACGAAGTGCCCTGGTGGAACTTCACCGCCGATCAGCGCTATCAGAAGCAGAAGCTGGCGGGGGATATCGAGACCCTGCGCTCCTACTACATGGACCGCGGCTATATCCGCTTCCAGCAGGAGTCTACCCAGGTCTCCATGACCCCCGACAAGAAGGGCGTCTACGTCACCCTCAACATCAAGGAAGGGGATCAGTACAAGGTCTCCGGTGTCCAGCTCAAGGGCGACCTGATCGATCGCGGTGGCGAGATGAAGGGATTGATCCCGATCGCTGCCGGCAGCACTTACTCTGCCAGTCAGGTGACCCATACCGAAGAGGTGCTCTCCAAGTTCCTCGGCCGTTACGGCTACGCCTATCCGAAAGTGGTCACCTTCCCGCAGATCAATGACAAAACCAAGGAAGTGGAGCTGATCGTCAACGTTGAGCCGGGCCCCCGTGTCTATGTGCGCAATATCAACTTCAGCGGTAACGCCACCACCGAAGATCAGGTACTGCGTCGCGAGATGCGCCAGATGGAGGGCACCTGGCTCTCCTCCGACAACATCGAGCAGTCCAAGAGCCGTCTCAACCGCCTTGGCTACTTCGAGAGCGTCGAAGTGGACACCAAGCGGGTGCCGGGCAACGATGACCTGGTTGACCTCGACTTCAAGGTCAAGGAGCAGCCTGCTGGCTCCATCAACGCCGGTATCGGTTACGGTACCGAATCGGGTCTGAGCCTGCAGGCGGGGATCTCCCAGGACAACTTTATGGGTACCGGTAAAAAGGTCTCCATCAACGCCAGCACCAACGACTACTCCAAGAACGTTGACCTGAGCTACAACGACCCCTACTTCACCGTGGATGGTGTCAGCCTGGGTGGTCGGGTCTACTACAACCAGTTCCGCGCCGATGATGCCGATATCGTCGATTACGAGAACGAAACTATCGGTTTCCGTCTCTCCAGCGGCTTCCCGGTCAACGAGTTCAACCGTCTCGACTTCAGTACCGGTATCGAGAGCACCAAGCTGAGCCGTCCCTCATTCAATGCCCAGAACTATCAGGAGTGTCTGAAGGACAATCCGGATACTGATGGCAATACCTACTGCTGGGATCAGTGGAATGATAACCGCCAGTCGGTACAGATGGATCAGTTCTGGAATGCCTATTCACAGGATGGTTCCAACCTCGACTTTGTGACCGTCGATGTCACCGCTGGTTGGACCCGCTCCACCCTGAACAAGGGGATGTTCCCGACAGCCGGTGACCGCCAGCGTATCAACGCCAAGGTGACCGTGCCGGGCATGGAGCTGCAGTACTACAAGCTCTCTGCCGAGGATGCCCACTACTTCCCGCTCGATGCGGATCATAGCTGGGTAATGATCGGCAAGGGTCGTGTCTCCTACGGTAACGGCTATGGCGATGACTCCATGCTGCCGTTCTTCGAGAACTACTATGCCGGTGGTTTCGATACGGTACGTGGCTTCAAGAGTAACACCATTGGTCCCAAGGCGATCTACAAGACCTACAACAAGCCGGGTGCTGGCAGTTGCACGGGTTCTCAGCCGTGTGAAACTGGCTACTACGAAGGTTCCGACACCTCGGTGGGTGGTAACGCTCTGGCCGTCGCCTCACTGGAGCTGGTCTTCCCGACCCCGTTCGTCTCCGAGACCTATCGTCCGCAGATCCGTTCAACCGTCTTTATGGACGCAGGTACCGTCTGGAGCACTGATTTTGCCAACGGGGCATATCCTTGCGCCGCCGGTTCTGATTGCAACTATCTGAGCCAGGACTACTCCAACCCAGGCAATATCCGGGTCTCTGCCGGTGTCTCCCTGCAGTGGCTCTCGCCGATGGGGCCGCTGGTGTTCGCCTTGGCCAAGCCGATCAAGAAATATGAAGGGGATCGCACCGAGTTCTTCTCCTTCAACATCGGTCGTACTTTCTAAGCAGAGTTTCGCCCCCACCCATGCGGTGGGGGTCTTCAATGATGGGACGCGCGGTATGCGTGCCTCACCAGGTAACAAGACGGTCCTAACGCCGCTTGCATAATCGGGTAAATCAGGTAGCCCTCACCATGAGGGAACAAGGAGTAAGTGTGAATAAAGCGTTGAAAGTAGCTGGTTTGAGCTTTGCACTGATGGCTGCCGGCATGGGTTCTGCCTTCGCTGAGACCAAGATCGCCGTGGTCGACATGGGCGAAGTCTTCCAAAAGCTGCCCCAGCGTGAAGCCGTTGCAGCCAAGCTGAAAGGTGAATTCGAGCCGCGCATGCGTGAGCTGCAGAAGCTGGAACAGGAAGGCCAGAAGCTGGTCGAGAAGTTCCGCAAGGATGAAGCCTTCATGAGCACCGAGCAGAAGAAGCAGAACCAGGAGAAGCTGGCCAAGCTGCAGATGGAGTTCAACCAGAAGCGTCAAGCCTTTGAGCAGGACAACGGTCGCCGTCAGTCCGAAGAGCGTAACAAGATCCTGACCAAGGTGCAGGCTGCCATCGATTCCATCGCCAAGAGCAATGGTTACGATCTGGTGCTGGAGCGCAATGCCGCCCCGTATGCCGCCAGCAAGCTGGACATCTCCGGCCAGGTTATTTCTCAGGTAAGCAAGAGCAACTAATTGATGGCATTCACTCTCGCACAGCTGGCCCAGCAACTGGGGGCCCAGGTCCATGGCGACGGAACCCTGGAAATCCGCAAGGTAGCGACACTGGAAAAGGCCGGGGAGGGTGAGATTACCTTCCTGTCCAACAAGAAGTACCGCTCTTATCTGGAGCAGAGCAAGGCGACTGCCGTGCTTATCACAGAGGCGGATCTCCCTTTCTGTCCCACCAATGCGCTGGTGCTCAAGGATCCCTACGTGGGTTTTGCCCGGGTAGCCCAACTGCTGGACACTACCCCGCAGCCGGCCATGGATATCCATCCGAGTGCCGTCATCGCGGCCGACGTGCAGCTGGGCGAGAGAGTGGCCATCGGCGCCAATGCAGTGATCGAATCCGGCGTTGTGCTGGGTGACGATGTCCGCATTGGCCCGGGTTGTTTCGTTGGCAAGAATACCCGGCTGGGAGCTCGCTCCCGGCTGTGGGCCAACGTCACCCTCTATCACAATGTGACCATGGGTACCGACTGTCTGGTTCAATCCGGTACAGTGATCGGGGCCGATGGTTTCGGTTATGCCAACGAGCGAGGCGAGTGGATCAAGATCCCCCAGCTCGGCGGCGTGACCATTGGCAACCGGGTCGAGATCGGTGCCTGCACCACCATCGACCGCGGTGCGCTGGAAGATACCCGCATCGCTGACAACGTCATCATCGACAACCAGTGCCAGATCGCCCACAACGTGGAGATCGGCTACGGCACTGCCGTGGCGGGCTCCACCGTGATGGCAGGTAGTCTCAAGGTCGGCAAATACTGTATCATTGGCGGCGCTTCCGTCTTTAACGGGCATATGGAGATCTGCGATCAGGCCACCGTTACCGGCATGGCCATGGTGATGCGACCCATTACCGAGCCCGGTGTTTACTCTTCCGGCATCCCTCTGCAAACCAATAAAGAGTGGCGCAAGACCGCCGCCCGGGTGATGCGTATCGAAGAGATGCACAAGCGGTTAAGCAAGCTTGAGAAGAAGCTGGATCAAGAATAATCACGATTGGTATAGGGTACTGTTTTGACTACTGAAAAGAAGAGCCTGGGTATCCAGGAAATCATGGATCTGCTGCCCCACCGTTATCCGTTTCTGATGGTGGATCGTGTAGACGACTACGAGATCAGCGATGAGCGCAAAACCCTGCGCGCCATCAAGAACGTCTCGTTCAACGAACCGATCTTCCAGGGGCACTTCCCGGCCAAGCCGGTGTTCCCGGGCGTACTGATCCTGGAAGCGATGGCGCAGGCCACCGGTATCCTGGCCTTTACCATGGTGGGCAAGCCGTCCCCCAATGAACTCTATTACTTTGCCTCAATCGACAACGCTCGCTTCAAGCGTCCGGTCGGCCCCGGTGACCAGCTGGTGCTCGACGTGGAGTTCCTGAAAGAGCGTCGCGGTATTGCCAAGTTCACCGGTGTCGCCACCGTCGACGGTGAAGTGGTCTGTACCGCCGAGCTGATGTGCGCCAAACGCGAGGTTTAACACACGTGATCGACCAGACTGCCATCATTCACGATACTGCCATCGTCCATGAGTCTGCCGTGATCGGTAAAGGGGTTGAAATCGGCCCCTTTTCTGTCATCGGCGCCGAGGTGGAAATCGGTGACAACACCTGGGTAGGTTCCCATGTGGTGATCAAGGGCCCGACCAAGATTGGTCGCGGCAACAAGATCTTCCAGCACACCTCCATCGGTGAGGATTGCCAGGACAAGAAGTACGCCGGTGAGCGCACCTTCCTCGAGATTGGCGACAACAACGTCATTCGCGAGAACTGCACCTTCCACCGTGGCACCATTCAGGATCAGAGCCTGACCAAGGTGGGCAGTGGCAACCTGTTCATGGTCAACGTTCACGTTGCCCACGATTGCATCATCGGTGACAACTGCATCTTCGCCAACAACGCGACCCTTGCGGGCCACGTGGTGATCGGGGACTTCGTGATCTTCGGTGGTCTCTCTGCCATTCATCAGTTTGGCCGCGTCGGCTCCCACGCCTTCGTCGGTGGCTGTGCCGCCCTGAACAAGGACGTGCCGCCTTACGTGATGGCAGCCGGTAACTACGCCAAGCCGTTCGGGGTCAACTCCGAAGGTCTGCGTCGCCGCGGTTTCAGCGCTGAGGCAATCTCTGCCGTCAAGCGTGCCTACAAAGAGATCTTCCGTTCCGGCAAGACCATCGAAGAGGTGCTGCCGGTGCTGATCGAGATGGCGCAAGCCGAACCGGCCGTCCAGCTCTATGTGGACTTCCTCAAAGATAACGAGCGCGGGATCATCCGTGCCTGATCCGGTTCGTATCGGTATCGTCGCCGGAGAAGTCTCCGGCGACATTCTGGCTGCCGGTCTGGTGCGCGAGCTGCAGGCCCGCTACCCGGATGCGCAGTTCGAAGGGATCGCCGGGCCGCGGATGCGGGCCCTCGGCGTCAAGGCGCTGTTCGAGATGGAAGAGCTCTCCGTCATGGGGATCACCGAGGTGCTGGGCCGTCTGCCGCGTATTCTCAAGGTCCGTCGCGAACTGCTGCGCCACTTTATTGCCAATCCGCCCGATATCTTCATCGGCGTGGATGCACCGGATTTCAATATCGGAGTGGAGCTGAAACTGCGCCGCACCGGTATCAAGACGGTTCACTATGTCAGCCCCTCTGTGTGGGCCTGGCGCCAGAACCGCATTCACAAGATCAAGGCCGCTACCGACATGGTGCTCGCCTTCCTGCCGTTCGAGAAAGCCTTTTACGACCGCTTCGACGCCCCTTGCCGTTTTGTCGGTCACACCATGGCGGATGATATTCCATTGGTGCCGGATCAGGCTGCCGTGCGTCGCAATCTCGGTATCGATGCCAATCGCCGCTGGCTGGCAGTGCTGCCGGGCAGCCGCACCGCAGAAGTGGGCTTTATGTCCCCCCTGTTTCTCGAAGCGTGCAAACACCTGACGGTGCGCTATCCGGATCTCGGCTTCATCGTGCCGCTGGTCAACCAGAAACGGCGTGAGCAGTTTATGGCCATCAAGGCCGAGGTAGCGCCGGGTCTCGACATGGTGCTGCTGGAAGGGCAGGGCCGCGAGGCGATGATCGCCGCCGACGTGGTGATGCTGGCCTCCGGTACCGCGGCACTCGAAGCCATGCTGGTGAAAAAGCCGATGGTGGTGGGCTACAAGCTCAAGCCCTTCAGCTATTGGCTGGCCCAGCGACTGGTAAAGACCGAATTTGTCTCTCTGCCCAACCTGCTCGCCGGTCGCATGCTGGTGCCGGAACTCATCCAGCACGAGTGTACCCCGGAGAATCTGGTGGAAGAGGTGAGCAAGTACTTCGAGCACGACAACAGTGCGCTGGTCAACACCTTCACCGAGCTGCACCAGCTGATCCGCTGCAATGCCGACTCTCAGGCCGCCGATGCGGTGGCGGATCTGCTTGGCAGATAACGCTATTTCGGACCGTCGATTGCGCCGCGCAGCCCGTTAATCCGTTTTCCGAGCGGTGATGTCGCGCCAGTCGACCCCTGTCAGGCCCCACGGGGCCTGTTTTGATTCAAGGCTACAAGATGATGATCGATATTCCTGACGACAAGCTGGTTGCCGGTGTGGACGAAGTGGGTCGTGGCCCCCTGGTGGGTGACGTGGTCACCGCTGCGGTCATTCTCGACCCCGCCAATCCGATCGCGGGGCTAAACGACTCCAAGAAGCTCTCCGAGAAGAAGCGCCTCGCCCTGTTTGACGAGATCAAAGAGAAGGCGCTCGCCTGGGCCATCGGTCGCGCCACTCCGGAGGAGATCGACGAGCTCAACATCCTGCATGCCACCATGTTGGCGATGCAGCGAGCCGTGGCGGGGTTGAAGGTCACCCCCGAGCTGGTCTTTATCGATGGCAACCGCTGCCCGGCATTGCCGATGGAAGCGCGCGCCGTGGTCAAGGGCGATAGCCTGGTGGCTGCCATCAGCGCCGCCTCGATCCTCGCCAAGGTGACCCGAGATGCGGAGATGACCGAGCTGGACAGTCGCCATCCCGAGTATGGTTTTGCCCGTCACAAGGGTTACCCTACGCCTGAGCACCTCGCTATTCTGGCCGAGCGCGGCCCGTTGCCGGAGTATCGTAAGAGCTTCAAACCGGTGCGCCGCGCATTGGGGATCGAGTAGACCATGCCATTTAGTTTGAGCAGCGAGAGGAGATGACGATGGCTGAACCCCGTTTTATCCACCTGCGAGTCCACTCCGACTTCTCCATGGTCGATGGCCTGCAGAAGATCAACCCCATCGTCGGGGCGGCGGCGGCCAACAACATGCCGGCGCTGGCGCTGACCGATCAGATGAACATGTGTGGTCTGGTGCGCTTCTATGGCGCAGCCCACGGCAAGGGGATCAAACCCATCGTCGGGGCAGACTTCTGGGTGCAGAGCGATGAGCTTGGCGACGAGCAGTTCCGTCTCACCCTGCTAGCCATGGATAACGACGGCTACCAGAACATCACCCTGCTTATTTCCCGCGGTTACCAGCGCGGCCACGTACAGGGGCGGCCGGTCATCGACAAGAGCTGGCTCGCCGAGCATGCCAAGGGGGTGATCGTCCTCTCCGGTGGCCGCGAGGGGGATGTGGGCAAGTTCCTGCTCAAGGGCAACCGGCAGATGACCGAGCAGTGTGTCGCCTTCTATCAGACCCACTTCCCCGATGCCTACTACCTCGAACTGCTGCGTACCGGTCGACCCGACGAAGAGGTCTACCTGCACATGGCGGTGGCCGTCGCCACCGAGTTCGAGCTGCCAGTGGTCGCCACCAACGAGGTGGTGTTCCTCAACGCCGATGACTTCGACGCCCACGAGATCCGGGTGGCCATCCACGATGGCTATACCCTGATGGACAAACGCCGTCCCCGTCGCTACAGCCCCCAGCAGTACCTGCGCAGTCAGGAGGAGATGGCGGAGCTGTTTGCCGATATCCCCGAAGCGCTGGAAAACACGGTGGAGATCGCCAAGCGCTGCAACGTGACGGTGCGCCTTGGCGAATACTTCCTGCCCAACTTCCCGACCGGTGACATGACTACCGAAGATTTTCTGGTGGCCAAATCGAAAGAGGGTCTGGAGGAGCGTCTCGAGTTCCTGTTCCCGGATCCGGCGGTGCGTGCCGAGCGTCGTCCCGAGTATGACGAGCGTCTCGACATCGAGCTGAAAGTGATCAACCAGATGGGCTTCCCGGGTTACTTCCTCATCGTGATGGAGTTTATCCAGTGGTCCAAGGACAACGGCATTCCCGTTGGCCCGGGCCGGGGCTCGGGTGCAGGTTCTCTGGTGGCCTACGCCCTCAAGATTACTGACCTCGACCCGCTGGAATTTGACCTGCTGTTCGAACGTTTCCTGAACCCCGAGCGGGTATCCATGCCCGACTTCGACGTCGACTTCTGCATGGACCGACGCGATGAGGTGATCGAGCACGTCTCCGACATGTACGGCCGGGACGCGGTCTCCCAGATCATCACCTTCGGCAGCATGGCGGCCAAGGCGGTGGTGCGGGACGTAGGCCGGGTGCTGGGCCACGCTTACGGCTTTGTGGATCGCATCTCCAAGCTGATCCCGCCGGATCCGGGCATGACGCTGGCCAAGGCATTCGAGGCCGAGCCCAAGCTGCCCGAGCTCTACGAGCAGGATGAGGAGGTCAAAGACCTCATCGACATGGCCCGTCGCCTCGAAGGGGTGGTGCGCAACGCCGGTAAACATGCCGGTGGCGTGGTGATCGCACCCACCAAGATCACCGACTTTGCGCCGCTCTACTGCGATGACGAAGGCCATCACCCGGTCACCCAGTTCGACAAGAACGACGTGGAGTACGCCGGTCTGGTGAAGTTCGACTTCCTGGGTCTGCGGACCCTCACCATCATCGACTGGGCGCTCGGTATGATAAACCCGCGTCTTGCCAAAGAGGGCAAGCCGCCGGTGGACATCGCCGCCATCCCCATCGATGACAAGAAGTCGTTCGACCTGCTGCAGCGCTACGAGACCACGGCGGTATTCCAGCTGGAATCCCGCGGCATGAAGGATCTCATCAAGCGGCTGCGCCCCGACTGCTTCGAAGACATGATCGCACTGGTGGCCCTGTTCCGACCGGGCCCGCTCCAGTCAGGCATGGTGGATAACTTCATCGACCGCAAGCACGGTAATGAAGCGATCTCCTATCCGGACGAGAAGTGGCAGCACGAGAGCCTGAAACCGATTCTGGAACCGACCTACGGCATCATCCTCTATCAGGAGCAGGTGATGCAGATCGCCCAGACCCTGGCGGGCTACACGCTCGGTGGCGCAGACATGCTGCGCCGGGCGATGGGTAAGAAAAAGCCCGAGGAGATGGCCAAGCAGCGGGCCGGTTTCGAGGAGGGCGCCGTCAAGAATGGCGTCGACGGCGAACTGGCGATGAAGATCTTCGATCTGGTGGAGAAGTTTGCGGGCTACGGCTTCAACAAATCCCACTCCGCCGCCTATGCGCTGGTCTCCTACCAGACCCTCTGGCTCAAGACCCACTTCCCGGCCGAGTTCATGGCGGCGGTGATGACCGCCGATATGGACAACACCGACAAGATCGTGACCTTGGTGGATGAGTGCCAGCGGATGGGGCTCACCGTGATTCCGCCGGATGTGAACACCGGCCGCTATCGCTTCTCGGTCAACGAAGATGGCCATATCGTCTACGGGATCGGGGCGGTGAAAGGGGTCGGTGAAGGCCCCATCGATGCGATCTTGAGCGCCCGGGATCAGGACGGCCCGTTCCGCGATCTGTTCGACTTCTGCAACCGGGTCGACATCAAGAAGCTCAACAAGCGGGTGATGGAGAAGCTGATCCTCTCCGGCGCCATGGATCGGCTCGGCCCCCACCGCGCCGCCCTGATGGCGACCCTGGAGGAGGCGATGCGTGCCGCCGAGCAGCACGCCAAGGCGCAGGCGGTGGGGCAGGTCGACATGTTCGGCGTGCTCACCGAAGAGATTGACGACGTCAAGAAGGCGTTTGCCAACGTGCCGCACTGGCCTGACAAGGTGTGGCTGGAAGGGGAGCGCGAGACCCTCGGGCTCTATCTCACCGGCCACCCCATCAACCAGTACAGCAGCGAATTGCGTCGTTATACCTCGGGTCGCCTGTGCGATCTGCATCCCACCTCCCGCGATACCGTGACCACGGCGGCGGGGCTGGTGATTGCGGCTCGCAGCATGGTGACCAAGCGTGGCAACAAGATGGGGATCTTCACCCTGGACGACCGTTCCGGTCGCCTCGATGTGACCCTGTTCAGTGAAGCGCTGGAAAAATATGAAGAATTGATGCAAAAAGACCGCATTTTGGTGGTTTCTGGACAGGTCAGCTTTGATGACTTCTCCGGTGGCCTTAAAATGTCGGCTCGAGAATTACTGGATATCAACGATGCGAGGGAGCGTTTTGCCAGAGCAATCCGCATCTCCCTCGATGAACAGCGGATTGATGATCGCTTTTTCCCGCGTTTGTGCGAGATTTTGGAGCCCGCCCGTGCCGGAGTCTGTCCGGTTCAGGTAAACTATCGTCGCCCCGGCTCCCGGGTGCGATTGACGCTCGGTACCGAGTGGCGGGTGACGCCCACCGATCAACTGATAGATGACTTGCGAGTCCTGCTTGGACGAGAGCGGGTTGAATTGGTTTTTGATTAGAGGTTCTAAGGCCCTATGAGTCTTTTTCTGGATTTTGAACAGCCGATTGCCGAGTTGCAGGCGCAGATTGATGAACTCAAACATGTGAGTGAAGGCAATCACGCCGTGGATCTGAAAGACGAGATCCGCCGGCTGGAGAAGAAAAACGAAGAGCTGACCAAGAAGATCTTCGGTGATCTGGGTGCCTGGCAGGTATCCCAGATGGCGCGTCATCCCCAGCGCCCCTACACCTTTGACTATATCGAGCATATCTTCACCGATTTCGACGAATTGGCTGGCGATCGCGCCTATGCCGATGACAAGGCTATCGTCGGCGGCATCGCCCGTCTCGACGGTGAGCCGGTGATGGTGATTGGTCACCAGAAGGGTCGTGAGACCAAAGAGAAGATCAAGCGCAACTTCGGCATGCCGCGTCCGGAAGGATACCGCAAGGCCCTGCGTCTGATGGAGATGGCCGAGCGCTTCAAGATGCCGATCATCACCTTTATCGACACCCCGGGTGCTTACCCCGGCGTCGGTGCCGAAGAGCGTGGCCAGTCCGAAGCGATTGCCCGCAACCTGAAAGTGATGGCCGGTCTGACCGTGCCGGTGGTCTGCACCGTGATCGGTGAGGGTGGCTCCGGTGGTGCGCTGGCAATCGGCGTGGGTGACCGGGTCAACATGCTGCAGTACTCCACCTACTCCGTCATCTCGCCGGAAGGGTGTGCCTCCATCCTGTGGAAGAGCGCTGACAAGGCCTCCGTAGCTGCCGAAGCGATGGGTATCACTGCCCAGCGTCTGAAAGAGCTCAAGCTGATCGACCACGTGATCGACGAGCCCCTCGGCGGTGCCCACCGCGATGTGGAGAAGATGGCCAAAAACCTCAAGGCTCGCATCAAGCAGGATCTGGACGCCTTGCGTCCGCTCGATACCGAGCAACTGCTGGAGCAGCGCTACCAGCGTCTGCTGGGCTACGGCTACTGCTAAGCGCAGCCGTTAATCCCGAATATTCAGGCCCCCGTCATCGACGGGGGTTTTTTATTGCTGATGACTTGTCTTGCGGTGATTGCGCCAACGCGCCCTGAAACGGTGTCGCTCACTCTTCGCGGGTGAGGGGCAGGGTTGGTATGCCACGCTTTTGGTGAGGGCTGTCAGTAGCCTGCAGCATCCTTTGGCATCGCTAGCGGTGGCATGACAAGCCGCTTGATCATCCGATTGCGGCAGAAAAAAGCGCCCCGACTGTGCGGAGCGCTTTTACAGGTGTCTGGCAGTATTACAGTTCGATCTCGTCTGTAAGACCTTCATAGGCGATATCGATGGATTGCAGCTCCTTCTGCAGGCGATGTTTGTCTTTCAACGCCTCGATTTCACGCCATTTACGTTTTTTTCCCGTTGTCCCGCGGCTACGCGAACCGAGTTCAACCACCTCGTCATAATCGAAGTTGAACATTTCCATGGCTCCCTCCTTGGTTTTTATCGTTTTCACCACCCGTATAACATAACGAATCTGAAATTAAAACGTTTTCGTGACGACTCTATGACAGCGCTAAAAAAGCCCATGAAAAAAAACCAGGCCCCTTATTAGGGGCCCGGTTTTTATCAGAAAAAAGAACTGATTACAGGCGGCTTGCCAGCATGGTTTCCAGCTTGCCCTGGTCGATGGCGAACATGCGGATACCTTCGCCCAGCTTCTCGTGAGCCATGGCGTCCTGGTTCAGTTCCCAGCGGAATTCGGCTTCGGTCATCGGAGTCGGTTTGGCCTTGCGCTCACCGGTGTAGTCCAGTTTGCGTACCACAGCGCCTTCGGTTTTGCTCAGCTCTTCCAGCAGAGCCGGGCCAATGGTCAGGCGGTCGCAGCCGGCCAGTTCCAGGATCTCGCCGGTGTTGCGGAAGCTGGCCCCCATCACGACGGTCGGGTAGTCGTGCTGCTTGTAGTAGTTGTAGATGGAGGTGACGGAGACCACACCCGGATCTTCGCTGGCGGTGTAATCACGGCCATTTTTAGCCTTGTACCAGTCGAGGATACGACCCACGAACGGGGAGATCAGGAAGGCACCGGCTTCGGCACAGGCACGGGCCTGGGCGAAGGAGAACAGCAGGGTCAGGTTGCACTGGATACCCTCTTTCTCCAGTACCTCGGCTGCACGGATCCCTTCCCAGGTGGAGGCCAGCTTGATCAGAATGCGGTCGTTGCTGATGCCGGCTTCGTTGTAGAGACGGATCAGCTTGCGGGCCTTGGCGATGCTGGCCTCGGTATCGAAGGAGAGACGAGCATCCACTTCGGTGGAGATACGGCCCGGAACGATCTTCAGCACTTCCAGACCGATGTTGACGGCCAGCTTGTCGCCCGCGTCGATGATTTGCTGTGCCTTGTCCTGGCTCTGGGCTTTGGCCCACTTGATGGCGTCTTCGATCAGCGGAGCGTACTCGGGGATCTCGGAGGCCTTCAGAACCAGAGAGGGGTTGGTGGTGGCATCGATGGGCTGATAGCGTTTGATGGCTTCGATATCACCGGTGTCGGCAACAACAGTGGTCAGGGCTTTCAGCTGGGTTAATTTATCGGCCATAGCGAATATCATCTCTTAATGAGGGAGTAATCCCTGGGTTGCGGGCTTGAGACGGTGGTTCTGAAATAAAATTACAGGATCTTGGTGCCTCAGGCTCAGAAAAGCGCGATGGGGGCGGCCCATCGTCATTGCCTGCCTAATTAATACTGATGTGCTGCATCCTGCAATAGGGGCGCTTGGTTGTTAAACATTCAGGCTGTTGAGTTATCCCGTTTTATGGCGTGAAACTATATGATTTGTAAGGTTTTTTACATTTCCTTCCGACCTCGCTCCGGTTTGCTTTCAGCTGAACTTTTTTAGCCAATATCCATATTTGTGTCGTCGATCACATAAATTATCTCACTACGTACTTGAAATTTAATTACAGCGAAAACGTTTGGCGAAATGTCTCCGTTTGAAAGCCATTTCATGCAAGCGTTTGCGTTTTCGGATAGCTCATCAGGGATATATCAAAATGGTTCTCTTATGGGGCTTAATGGTGGCCTGTCTGATTGAATTATTGAGTTTGTTGAAAGTTTGCGATTTAAATGGAGCTTTATGGGCTTTTACCGTTCGTTTTTTGTGTCTCGCGTGACCGGGATCACTATTCCGGGCTCTCCCGCTGTGCTAGATTCCGCCCCTTTAGCGAAACGCTAATTAAACGACAGACAGAAAACGGTCAGCGCAGACTGACCATGGATGTGAATAACAACGAGAGAATTATGGACACCTTGATTGCGATGCTAAACGACCTGATGTGGGGAGCCGTGCTCATCTACCTGCTCATCGGGGTCGGTATCTTTTTCACCTTCCGCCTGGGTTTTATCCAGATCCGTCACTTTGGCCACATGTTTTCCGTGCTGAAAAACAGCCGTAAATCGGACAACGCGGGCATCTCCTCTTTCCAGGCCCTCTGTACCAGCCTTGCCGCCCGTGTCGGCACCGGCAACCTGGCCGGTGTGGCAGTCGCCATCTATCTGGGTGGCCCCGGCGCCATCTTCTGGATGTGGCTGATTGCCTTTATCGGCATGGCGACCGCCTTCGTCGAAAGCACCCTGGCCCAGCTCTACAAGGTCAAGGATGAGGATGGCAACTACCGTGGTGGCCCGGCCTACTACATGGAGAAAGGCCTTGGCATGCGCTGGATGGGGGTGGTCTTCTCGCTCTGCCTGATCCTGGCGTTTGGTCTGGTGTTCAATGCGGTGCAGGCCAACTCCATCAGTTTGGCGATGAAGGTGGCGTTTGGCATTCCTGACTGGGTCAGCGGTCTGGCGCTGGTGGCGCTCTCCGGCCTGATTATCTTCGGCGGCATTCGTGGCATAGCCCGTTTTGCCGAGCTGGTGGTGCCCTTTATGGCACTGGCCTACATCCTGCTGGCGCTGGTGATCGTGGCGATGAACATCACCGAGTTGCCCCATGTCTTCATGCTGATCATCAAGTCCGCCTTCGGGATTGAGCAGGCAGGCTCGGGTGCGCTGGGTTATGCCATCTCCCAGGCGATGATCAACGGTATCAAACGCGGTCTCTTCTCCAACGAGGCGGGCATGGGCTCTGCGCCCAACGCTGCGGCGACTGCCACTCCCTATCCGCCGCACCCGGCCTCCCAGGGTTATGTGCAGATGCTGGGGGTCTTTATGGACACCATCGTCATCTGCAGCTGTACCGCTGCCATCATCCTGATGTCAGGTCAGTTTGAGCCGGGATCCGGCGTGACCGGTGTCGAGCTGACCCAGCGGGCGCTCTCCTCCCAGATTGGTAGCGGTGGCAACATCTTCATTGCGGCGGCCATCTTCTTCTTCGCCTTCACCTCCATCGTGGCGAACTACTCCTATGCCGAGACCAATCTGGTGTTCCTCGAGCACAACCACAAGGGCGGCCTGATGCTGTTCCGGGTGTTCGTGCTGGGGATGGTGATGTTCGGTGCCGTGGGGGAGTTGCCGATCGTGTGGGCGATGGCGGATGTCTCCATGGGGCTGATGGCCATCGTCAACCTGGTGGCGATCCTGCTGCTCTCCAGCGTTGCCATCAAGCTGGCGAAGGATTACAACGACCAGCTCCGGCTGGGCAAGGTACCCACCTTCGATGCCAACAAATACCCCGAGATCCGCTCCCAGCTGGAAGAGGGGATCTGGGACAATCCGACCAAAAAGTAACAAGCGGTGAGTCAAACCTCTTGATTAAAACCTGAAGGGGGAGCCGGTGGCTCCCCCTTCTTTTATGGCGCACTCGTTGGCTGTTGATCCCAGCGCCGAACGAGCTGTCTGACACGCCGTCGCAACTGGCGCCAGCAGCGCCCTTGTTGCCGTTCGCTGAGGGGGGCATAACGCCAGCGGCGATAGAGCCAGGCCGCCTGCAACAAGGGATGGGCAAGGTCGGGACGCAGCCGTGCCAGCCGCTCGCACCATGCCCCCATGCTCTCGGCGGGCTCTGGGGGATAGCCGCTGCGTTTACCCCGTTTGAGCAGGGGCTGCCAGATGCGCCGCTCTGGCGGCAGGCGGGCGGGCAGCAGCAGGGGCAGGCTCACCAGCAGGGCGACCAGCATCAGGCTGGCGAGGATGAACCAGGGTGTGTGCCCCGCCAGTGCGGGCCAGCGCAGGCCGATTTGTTGCCAGAGTTGGCCCGCATCGTAACCAATCACCCAGCGACTCCACTGGTAGTCGATATTGTTGCCCCACCAGCGCAGCTGATTGAGCAGGACCCAGTTGCGATAACGCTGCAAAGCGAGGGGGTCGGCAGCGGTAAACTCGTCGCTCAGCGCCTCCCTCACGCCGCCTTCAATACGCTCCGGTGCCACTGCCGCAGTGGGGTCGATTCGCCGCCATGATCCCTCTTCATCGAGATACTCTACCCAGGCGTGAGCATCGAACTGGTGTACCGCCAGATAGTTGCCTGTGGGATTCCACTCGCCGCCGAGATAACCGGTGACCAGCCGTGCCGGAATACCGGCGGCGCGCAGTACGAAAGCGGTCGCCATGGCGTAGTGGCCGCAAAAGCCGCGCTTGGTATCGAACAGGAACTCATCCACCCCGTCACTGCCAAGCCGTGGCGGGGTCAGAGTGTAGTAATAGGATTGGCTGCGAAACTGTTCGAGCAGGGCGGCGACCAGCGTGCTGCGATCCGGATAGCGTGCCGCAAGCTCTTGGCCATAGGCTCGCGCTCTCGGGTTGCCCCCGGCTGGCAGTTGCAGGTTGCGCTGGGCGGCTTGGTTGTCGTCCTCGGGCTGCGCTTCACCGCGGCCAATGCGATAGCGGATCGCCACCTCGCCGCTCCCCTGTCGATAGAGGGTGTCGAGAGGGGTAAGCAGCACAGGGCCCGCCAGCAGGCGCGGTTCACTCAGGGCAAAGGCCCAGCGGTGGCGCTGGGGCTCTGCGATCACCTCGTAGCTTCCGGCGGGTAACGAACTATCTGTCAGTTGATTGTTTGTCTGTGAAGAGGATGCCAGAAGGGTGAGTCCGGTTTGCACCGGCACTGTCTGCTGCCATGCTTTGACATCGGGGCTCAGCAACCAGCGCTGACCATCGAAAACTTCTTGGCGCATCACCGGAAAATAGCGCTCGCGGACAGGGGGCGGGCCATCGGCAAAGGTGACCCGAAACGCCAGTTCCGAGGAGTTGACCAGTTCGCTGATATCGCCGGGGGCCAGCTCTTCCGAGAGCCCCGACAGGGCGCGGCTGGTGGTGGGCATCTGCCAGAGGGGCGGGAGCCTCGGCAGCAGCAGAAACAGAGTGATGAGCAGGGGAAGCGCCAGCAGCAGGGCGCCGCCCGCGCTGCGCCAAGGCCGTTTCTGCTCGGGAGCGATGGCGGCCACCAGCGCGGTCACTGCCAGCCAGAGCGCTGCTGTCATTCCGGCCGTCCAGCCGATGCTCTGTCGCTGCACCAGCGTCAGCGCGATCAGAAAGAAGGCGAGCAGCAGCACCTGCTCGATATCCCGCTCGCGCCGTACCTCGATCATCTTGAGGCTATAGCCGAGCCAGAGCAGATTGATCAGGGCGGGCAGGGTGCCCAATGTGCGCCACTGCAACCCCAGCAACACCACGGTTGTGATGGCCAGCAGCGCCAACCAGCGGGCAGGCAGGGGCGGCCAGCCGCGCCACAGCATCATGGCCCGGATGCCGAGGGTTATGGCGCCCACTGCCACCACCCAGAGCTGCAACTGGGGCCAGAGCGCCGCGACCAGCAGCAGCTGTTGCAGGATGATGAGTGGCAACAGGCGGCGGTTATCGAGCAGCATCTGGCGTGCTCTTCGGTGGTGTGGCATCGAACTGGGCCAGTGCCAGCAGGCAGCGCTGCACAAAGGCGGCGCCGCTATCGGGCCCCAGTGTCTGGTTTGACAGTGTCAGGGTAAAGGGGATGCCCCGCTTGCCGTAATCGGCGCACCACCAGGCCAGCACTGCCAGCCGCTGCTCCAGATCTCCACCCGCGACCCGCTGCAAGGTGAGGTGAGTGTCATCCTGCTGTGGTTCATGGAACTGTTTGGTCAGCAAGCCGCGCCCCTGGGCAAGTTGCTTCCAGGCGACCCGGCTCAGTGGTTCACCGGCCTGATGTGTCCGCAGGGTATCAAAGTCACCGAGAGTGGCCGGAGCGGGCTGGCCCTGATTCCCCTCGCTTTCGGTCGCATGTTCCCCTCTTAGCGCCCCGAATGCCGGTTTGGGGGAAAGCCAGCCCTCCAGCTGCAAGTCCAGCAGGGACCAGCAGCGAAACAGACCGAGGGGGTAGCGGCTCTCGACCCGCAATCGGCCAAGGGGCAGTGGCCCGCGGCGTGAGCCCGATACTGGCAGGATAACAGTGCGGGGCACAGCGTCGGCCTGTGCCAGCCAGAGGGTGCCTTCGTTGAGACTAAAGTGAAGTGCCTGCACCGGGCGCGGGCTCTGCACCAAGATACGGATAGGCAGCTGGCTACCCGCTTCCCCCAGCACCAGCGGGCCCCCCAGCAGCTCCAGCCCCAGCAGATTGCGGTGGGTGAGCCACATGGCTGCCATAAACAGGCTGCCGAGGCAGTAGGCCACCAGCAGTACCAGATTGTTCTGGTAGTTGGTGCCTAGCAGATAGATGGTGAGCAGCACCAGCAGATAGAGCAGCCCCATGCGGGTGGGGAGGATAAAGAGGCTGCGGGTAACCAGCGTGATCTTGCGGGCCGGGGGAATGCGGCGGTCGAGCCAGCGTCGCTGCCAGCGGGCTCGCCACTGCTGCCAACGGTTTAGCAATTTGCTCATCAGGGATTGTCCGGATCGACCCTGGCCAGCAATCGCTGGCTCAGGGGACAGGCTTCGCCGTGCTGTACGCCAAAGCTGCCCCGCAGCCGATGCTCGGCCACATAGGGGAAGACTGCCTGCACATCCTCCACCGTGACAAAGCGCCGCCCCGCCACCAGCGCCCAAGCACGGCTCACCGCCAGCAAGGTCTGGGCTGCCCGGGGGGAGAGGGGCTGTGGCAGCTCCCCATCAAAGCGGCTCTGGTGCACCAGTGCCAGCAGGTAGTCGAGGGTGGCATCCGAAACATGGATGGCATCCCCTTCGCTTTGCAAGGTGGCGAGTCCGGCAGCATCCAGCATGGCGGGCAATCGGCCAGTCGGTTGGTGGCCCCGCAGTAGCTGGCGCTCCGCCTCTCGCGGCGGAAAACCCAGCGAGAGTCGCACGGCGAAGCGGTCGAGCTGGGACTCCGGCAGCGGATAGGTGCCCGCCTGATCCGCCGGATTCTGGGTGGCGATGACGAAAAATGGATCGGGGAGTGGGTGCGTGTGGCCCTCGATGCTCACCTTGCCCTCGGCCATCGCCTCCAGCAGGGCGCTCTGTACTTTGGGGCTGGCGCGATTGATCTCGTCCGCCAGCAGTACCTGGGTGAAGATGGGGCCGGGGTGAAAGCGAAATGTTTGCTGCTGGGGGTCAAAGATCTGCAACCCCAGCAGGTCGGCGGGGAGCAGATCGGCGGTGAACTGCATCCGCCGGCATGCCAGCCCCAGTACCTGTGCCAGCGCGTGGGCCAGGGTGGTCTTGCCCATACCGGGCAGATCCTCGATCAGCAGATGACCGCGCGCCAGCAGGGTCACCAGCGCGATTTTCAGTTGCAGCGGCTTGCCCAGAATGACTTGCTCCAGTGCTGCCAGCAGCCCGGCAATCTGCTCTTCTCTCTTCATCCCCTTCATACACATTCCCTGTATTGCGTCGCACCTACAGCTTATACGCCCGCAAGGGTGAAGGCGGATAACTAACGGGCGGTAAAAGTGCAGCGCAGGGATGGCAATGAGCGGGAGGTGACCCGGTTTATTGCAGAATCCGCTCGATTCAATATGGCCGCCCAGGCACGCAGCTCAATACAATATTTCCTGATTGGAATGTACCGATCGCCATCTCTTCACTAGGTGAGGGCGGTGGGCACCCATATAGTTGCCCCATTGCGACGCACTGTGTTGCTACCTTTGTCACCACCTTGGCCCCGCCACTGTTCGCCTGTCGCTGTGATCTGGCAGGCATCGGCCCGCCACTCTGTAATGGAGCATCCATGCCTGTTTTCCTGTTGTGCACTTTTCTGATGATCATTCTCTATCCGGTCGGGATCGATCTCTATCTGGTCGCCGTGCCCCAGATTGCCGATACCCTGCAGGCTAGCGAGGCGCAGATCCACACCGCCTTCTCTATCTATCTGTTTGGTATGGCGGCGACCGTGCTGCTGGGGGGAATGATTGCCGATCGCTACGGGCGGCGCTGGGTGGTGCTCGGGGGGGCGCTGATTTTTGTCCTCGCCTCGCTGGTGGCGGGTCATGCCGAAGGGATCACCCAGTTCTACCTCGGCCGTTTCTGGCAGGGGGTCGGGGCCGGTGCGCTCTATATCATGACCTTTACCGTGCTGCGGGATGTGCTGAGTCAGGAGCGGCTGGCGATGGCGCTCTCGATGATCAACGGGGTGATCTGCGTGATCCCGGTGCTGGCGCCGGTGCTCGGTTACCTCATCCTGTCCCATTTTGACTGGCGCGGGATCTTCGTGGCGATGGCGCTGGTGGCGGCCATCAGCGGTCTGGTGAACTTGCTTCTGCTCAAGGAGACCCGCCCTGCGCGGCAACCGGGCAGTGACGCGGCGCTTCCATTTGCCCTGCTGCGCTCCCCGCGCTTTATGTTGCTCTCCCTGCTGACCAGTGCCAGCGTGACCTCTATTTTGGTCTATGTCAGCGTCTCACCGCTGATCCTGATGAAGGAGTTTGGCTTCACCACCGAGCAGTACTCCATCGTGATGATGGTGATGGCCGGCGTGAGTATGTCCACCTCCTTCCTGACGCCCCTGCTGTTGCGCTGGTTGGGCAAACAGAAGGTGCTGGCGGTGTCTCATCTCTCCTATCTGCTGGCGGCCTGTTCACTGATCGGCAGCTGGCAGGCGGGGGGCGATATCCATCTTTTGCTGCCGGGGTTTGCGCTGGTCTGTGTCGGCTTCTCCTGTGGCTTCGGGGTAGCGATGGGGGAGGCGCTCGATGGTTGTCAGCATAACGTGGCCTTTGCCAGCGCCGTGCTCTGCATCATGCAGATCAGCCTCTCCGGCCTCTATATCTGGCTGCTGGGCCAACTTGGCTTTACTCCGTCCGAGATGCTGATCTGCGCTCTGCTGCTGGCACTGCTCAGTTACCTGGCTGTCAGAGGGCTGTTACCATGGCTCGCGCTTCGTGAAGCGCGGTCGCAGGGCTGATGGAAGATGAGAGGGGATATGCGCAATCTGGGTGAACTCGATTTAAACCTGCTGGTGGTCTTCAAGTACCTGATGCAGGAGCGCAGTGTGGCAGGGGCGGCCAAAAAGCTCTGTGTCACTCCGTCGGCGGTGAGCAAGTCTCTGGCCAAATTGCGGGAGTGGTTTGACGATCCCCTGTTTGTGCGGGTGCGGCAGGGGTTGCAGCCCACCAACCTCTCCCTGACCCTGGAGGAGGAGCTGAAGGTCTGGTTCCAGCTCACCGACAGCATCACCTCGCTCAATAGCGACGCGATCCCCGACGGTGCCCGTTTTACGCTGGTGATGGAGTCCCCCTTCTACATCAGTTTCCTGAGCGATCTGCCGATGACCATCTACCAGAAGTACCCCAACTCGGTGGTCAGGATGCTGGGGTGGGATCACCACTCCCTCAACGACATCGTCAACGGCGATGCGGATCTCGGCTTCTGCGCCCGCGAGACCCATGGCCGCTCCCTGGCCAAGGTCAACCGCTTGCCTTATTACATCGATCACGAGGTGCTGTTCAGCGATCGCCCGGTGGTGTTCCTGCGCAAGGATCACCCCTTGCTCGAGCAAAAGTGGTCGCTGGAGAATTTTCTGGCCTGCCCCCAGATCAGCATGGTGTGGGAAGCGAACGATACCTGGGCCCTCGACAGCCTGCTGGAGGACGAGGGGCTGAAGCGGGAGGTGCCCATAATGGTCTCCAGCTTCGAGCAGGCGCTGCATATTGCCTCCCAGTCGAGTCACGAGCTGATTGCGGTGGCCCCTTCCTACTGCGGTGGTTATGCCAGTCGGCATCATGGCAATCTGATCGCCATGCCGCTGCCGCTCCCCGAGAAGCTCTACGCCCAGCTGGAGATCGCCTTCATCCTGTTGTGGCACAAACGACACAATCAGGATGCCAAGGTGATGTGGCTGCGCAACGAGATCCGGCGGCTCTACAACGACGAATCACCACACTAATGTGGCCGTGATGGCACCCATCGATCAGCCGGAGCCATCTGCTCCGGCTTTTTGTTGTTGCATCGACCGGATGAACGGACTTTTGCACGACTGAAGTGCCGAGTGCGGGTTCACGGGTTCATATGGTGTTTCATTCAACTCTCTTTATGCACATATTGGCCTTGGTTGCACGTCTCGAGTGAAGCTCTTTTCACGAAAAAAATTCATGTGGTTTCATTAGAAAACTTCACTAATGGTCACTTTTAAAGTGTGATCGACCATTAAGTTCCTGTATTTGCAGTGATATAGCATGACACCCCTTGGAATGGCGGGGTTAGATAGCGCCTGCGTAGGTGACTGCCATTAGAGCGCGGCGTGAGCCAGCCCCACAGGTCGTCTGTGGCCGTGTCATGCCCCGGCTATCTGGCCACCAGCCATGAGTGACGGAGCAGAGGGGAATAAGCATCAAGGTTGATAAACCGGCTTGAGTGAAGGGATGCAGCAAAGGTAGAACCCGGAGCCGGTAACTGTACTGGGAGACGCCACTCACCATCCCCCGATAACCCGTAATTGAAACCGGCTAGATGAAAAACACCTTTCATCGAACGGGGCGCGTGCACCCGAAAATAGCCAGATTGGCAGGCTGACTGTGCTCTCCGTTATAGCAATGGCGGGCAAAAAATAGTGCGGCAGCCACCACCAGATTAATAAAAATAAATCTCAGCAAAGGCAGGTTGATATGCGTCCAGCAACAGCACCCACAGGGTTGTTACAACAACCCAAACCCTTCTTTATGATATTTTTCGTCGAACTCTGGGAGCGCTTCGGTTATTACGGCGTGCAGGGGATCCTGGCGGTTTTCTTTGTGCAGCAACTGGGTTTTTCCCAAGAGCAATCCTTTATTACCTTCGGTGCCTTCTCGGCGCTGGTATATGGTCTGATCTCGGTTGGTGGCTATGTCGGCGACCATGTGCTTGGCACCAAGCGCACCATGGTGCTGGGGGCCGTGGTGCTGGTGATAGGCTACTTTATGACCGGTCTCTCTATCTACAGTCCCGACCTGATTTTCTATGCGCTAGGCACCATCGCGGTCGGTAACTGCCTGTTCAAGGCCAATCCGGCAAGCCTGCTGTCAAAATGCTACCAGCCAAAAGATCCGCGGCTGGATGGGGCGTTTACCCTGTTCTATATGTCGATCAATATTGGCTCCCTTATTTCCCTCTCGCTCGCGCCGGTAATTGCCGATCACTACGGCTATACCGTGACCTATAACCTGTGCGGGGTGGGGCTGATTATTGCGCTGCTCACCTTCTTTGCCTGCCGCAATATGGTCAAGGATATTGGCTCCGTACCGGATCACCTGCCACTGAATTACAGCAAGCTGCTGCTGGTTATATTGGGCTCGGTAGCCATGGTCTTTTTTTGCGCCTGGCTGATGCACCACGTGGTGATCGCCAACATGGTGCTGATGACGGTGACCATCGCCGTGGTGATCTTCTTCTTTCGCGAGGCATTCAGGCTTGACACAGTGGGTCGCAACAAGATGTATGTGGCCTTCGTGCTGATGCTGGAGGCAGTGCTCTTCTATGTGCTGTATGCCCAGATGCCGACGTCTCTGAACTTCTTTGCCATCAACAACATGCACCACGAGATGCTGGGCATGAGCGTCAACCCAATCAGCTTCCAGGCGCTCAACCCATTCTGGGTGGTGGTGGGTAGCCCGGTACTCGCGATGATCTATACCCGAATGGGCAGCAAGGGGAGGGATCTCACCATGCCGCTCAAGTTCACTCTCGGGATGTTCTTCTGCTCGCTGGGCTTTCTGACGGCGGCGGCTTCCGGCTGGTGGTTTGCCGATGAGCAGGGGCTTACCTCCCCCTGGTTTATGGTGCTTATCTACCTGTTCCAGAGTTTGGGCGAGCTGATGATCAGTGCGCTGGGACTGGCGATGGTCGCCGCGCTGGTGCCGCAACGCCTGATGGGCTTCATTCTCGGAATGTGGTTCCTGACTCAAGCGATGGCGTCCCTGCTGGGTGGCTATGTGGCGACCTTTACCGCCGTGCCGCAAGGGATGACGGATCCGCTGCAAACCTTGCCGATCTACACCGGCGTATTTGGCAAGATCGGGATGGCGACCCTGCTGATTGCGGTAGTGATGGGGCTGATGGTGCCCTGGCTCAACCGGATGATGAATGCGAACCCGACAGAGGCCGAGGGGCTGGTGGCGGGACAATCACAGGCGTAATGAGGGGAGGATAGTGCGAGACAAGGCAAGGGCTGTGACCCTTGCCTTGCTGTTGATGGCTTAGTTGTACTGCTCTTCCATCCAGGCTTCGACGATCAGCTGCGCCGATACCCCGTCCACACTGCCCTTTTCCAGCGCGCGATAGCCGCCCCGCTCAAACAGGCGGGCACGGGCATCTGTGGTGGTGAGTCGCTCATCCTTGAATTCCACCGGCTTGCCGAAACGGCCATGCAGCCGGTTGCCGAATTTGCGGGCCCGTACCGTGATCTCCTGATCGGTGCCATCCATGTTCAGCGGCAGGCCGACCACCAGCAGGTCCGGTTGCCACTCCTTGAGCAGCTTCTCAATCTCGCCCCAGTTGGGGATGCCGTCGTTGGCCTTGAGGGCGCGCAGAGGCTGGGCTGTGCCAGTCAGCTCCTGACCGATGGCGACGCCAATGCTCTTGGTGCCATAGTCAAAGCCCATGATGCTGCGTGATGACATAACTGATAAATCCTCGAAATAGAGAGCGGAGCGGGCCAGCCGATTAGCTGTGGCCGATATCGCTGGAGAGGTGAACCGGGTTCACCCCTATGCTGGCGGCGGCTTGCTGCCAACGTTTGTGAATGGGGGTCTTGAACACCAGAGCCGGATTGGGGGGGATCACCAGCCAGGCGCCGTCCACCAGCTCCTGTTCCAGTTGACCTGCGCTCCAGCCTGCATAGCCAAGGGCCACCAGCCAATGGGCAGGAGCCTCGCTCGTACCCAGGGTTTCCAGAATATCCTTGGAGGTGGTCACCATCATCTCATCCCCCACCTGCAGGGTGGAGTTGAAACCGGGGCGGAAGCTGTGCAGCACGAAGCCGCGATCGGCGTGAACCGGCCCCCCTTGCAGTACCGGTTGTTTGAGCTCCGGGTTGTTGGGCGGGTTGAGCTGGAGCTGGGTCAGCATGGTTTCCAGCGACATCTCGACCGGAATGTTGACGACCAGTCCCATGGCGCCCTCTTCGTTGTGCTCGCACAGATAGACCAGCGAACGCTCGAAGTAGGGATCCGTCAGGCTTGGCATGGCAAGCAGGAAGTGATTTTGCAGTGTTTGCATAGAGGCCAAATAGTGCAAAGGTATTTGAGGTCAATTATGGCAGTTGATCCCCATGGGAAAAACCGCTTTTTGGGCTGGGCGAGATCCCGCCCCTTTCCGGATTGTCTTGAAACAGAGAGGGTGGCGCCGGGCCACCCTCTCTTTTTCCGGGCTTGTCGGGGGCGGTTACCCCTGAACAGGCCGGTTAGCCTGCCTGGCGATTATTTGCCCAGTCGACGCTCGATGGCATCCATCAGCATGCCTGTGATGTGTACATCGAACGCTGCTTCAATCTCGCGAATGCAGGTCGGGCTGGTGACGTTAATCTCGGTCAGCCGATCGCCGATGATGTCGAGGCCGACGAAGATGAGGCCTTTCTCTTTCAACGTCGGGCCCACCGCACGGGCGATGGCCCAGTCCGATTCGCTCAGGGGGCGTGCTTCACCACGGCCACCGGCCGCCAGATTGCCGCGGGTCTCCCCCTGCGCCGGAATACGGGCCAGGCAGTAGGGAACCGGTTCACCGTCCACTACCAGTACCCGCTTGTCGCCATCCTTGATGGCGGGCAGATAGGTCTGCGCCATGCAGTACTGGCTGCCGTGGGCGGTCAGGGTTTCGATAATCACGCCGACGTTGGCGTCATCTTCCTTCATGCGGAAGATGGAGGCGCCGCCCATGCCGTCCAGCGGCTTGAGGATCACGTCCTTATGCTTCGCGTGGAAGGCGCGCAGCTTGTCGGCGCGGCGTGTCACCAGCGTGGTCGGGGTATGCTCGGCAAACCAGGCGGTGTAGAGCTTCTCGTTGGCGTCGCGCAGGCTCTGCGGCTTGTTGACGATAAGGCAACCCTCATCCTCGGCTCGCTCCAGCATGTAGGTGGCATAGATAAATTCGGTGTCGAACGGCGGATCCTTGCGCATCAGGATCACATCGAGGTTGGAGAGGGGCTGATCCACCACCTCGCCCAGCGTGTACCAGTCGGCATAGTCATATTTGACGGTGAGCGGGCGCATGGTGCCAAAGGCGCGACCGGCTTCCATGTAGAGATCCTTCATCTCCAGATAGAAGAGCTCATAGCCGCGCTTTTGCGCCTCTTCGAGCATGGCAAAGCTGGAATCTTTCTTGATGTTGATGGCCGAGATGGGGTCCATCACGATGCCGAGTTTAATGGTCATCCGCTGTTCCTTTTTAATGGCTCGATAGGGTTGTAGGGTCGATTAGCGCAGCGTAATCGGCCGCTTGCGGCGGCGTCGATGCAGCCATGAGGCTGATTGATGCGGCCGATAGTATCAAGCGAGATCGCCAAAACGGCACTGCAGCGCAGTTATCGCAGTCAGGGCGGCAGTTTCGGTGCGCAGCACCCGCGGCCCCAGCAGCATCTCTTTGAAATCTTCCTGCACGGTACGGGCGATCTCGTCGCTCGACAAGCCCCCTTCCGGGCCAATCAGCAGGCGCACGCCGTGCTCGGGAACGGGCAGGGTGTTGATGCTGTACTCGGCGCGCGGGTGCAGATTGAGCTTGAGCTCTTTGGTCTCTTCCGCCAGCCAGGCGTCCAGCTCCATCGGCATGCGCACCTCTGGCACCACGTTGCGGCCGCACTGTTCGCAGGCGCTGATCACCACCTTCTGCCACTGTTCGCGCTTCTTCTCCAGCCGGTCTGCCGGCAGCTTGACGCCGCAGCGCTCGGAGAAGAGCGGGGTGATGCAGGTGACGCCCAGCTCCACCGATTTCTGGATGGTGAAGTCCATCTTGTCGCCACGGCTGATCACCTGACCCAGATGAATGGCCAGTGGTGACTCCACCGATTGGGTATCGCAGCGGTCGATGGTCACTTCCACCGACTTTTTGCTGACGCCGGTGATGGTGGCGGGATATTGATTGCCATCGCCGTTGAATAGCTCGAGCTGCTGGCCCGGCTGCATGCGCAGTACCCGGCCGATATGGTTGGCGCCGTCTTCCGACAGGGCGATGGTCTGGCCCACCTGCAGGGTGGCCGGTTCATAGATACGTGGAATGCGCATGGCTGCTTGTCAGTCTCTTGCTTGGAAACCCTTTATATCCTGCGCCGAGCAAGGCTCACGCGGCAGTGGGTAAGGGTTTCATGATAGGAGGGGGCAATCCCCCTCCCTGGTCAAATGGGGTTATTGGCACTGCTTTTCAATAAAGGGATTGGTATTGCCCTGCAGCTTGCCGATGCGGCGGTTGCGCTCGCACTCCCAGCCCTCTGCCGGGTACTGGCGATCCCAAGCTTCAAACAGTTTACGCTGTTGCGCTGCCAGACGCAGCCCATACTGCTGGCTCATGTAGAGGTAGGCGCGGGCAATCTGGCCCCGTACCGGCCCCTTGGGCGGCTGCACCCGACGATCCTTGAAATCCACCAGCATCTGGCACTGGCCGTACTGATCCGGCTTGCCGTTCCAGTCGGAGAAGCGGTAGTTGGCCCGATCGCCGTTCACCTCGCCAATGGCGGGGAAGAGGTTGTGCATGTCCCCCTCCATCTTGTTGAACTCGGGGCTCGCTTTTTCGCAGTTCTTGCGACCGCCATCCTGCCAGCATTGCAGCTGGTGGCCGAACTCCCAGGCCGGAACCACGTGTTCCCACTCGATGCGGGCGGCGCGCTTGGCCTGCTTGCGCGGCTCATAGCCGCAACTGGCGAGATCCGGGCTCATTTTCTTGCCCTGATAGTCGATGTCGCAGCCGCAGTAGAAGGTGGTGACCGCAGGCTGGCTGCGATAGAGCTTCACCAGATCCTGCTTGGCTTCGCGAAAGGTCTGGGCGTGCAGGGGGGCGCTGAGCAGCGGTAAACCGGCCAGCAGGGTCAGGGCGAGGGAGGAGATGAAACGCATGGGATTCCTTGCAAACGGGGTGATTGACGAACGATGGCGGGCACCCTACCACAGGGGCGCGACACAAGCTGGCTTACTGCTCTGGCTACGGCCGTTCCCGTTCCAGCGGTTGCTTGCAGCGGCGGCAGTGATAGCGGGCCTCGCCACGCACCACCTTGTTGTGGCGGCGAATAGAGAGCTGATGCTGCTGGCAGAGGCAGCGATAGGGCACAGTGCGCTGGGCCAATACCGCCAGATCGAAGCTGTGGGTAGTTCTGGGCTCAAGGCCGAACACCTCCCGCATTACCGATTGCCACTGGCGGCCGTGGGGCAAGACCCGGTTTTTGCCGCGCCCGTCACCCCATAGGGCGTAAACCAGCAGATGGGCCACCTCGTGGGGCACCACCTCATCCAGAAACGCCTGCTGGTTGGCCTGATAGAGGGCGGGATTGAAGCGCAGCTCCCAGGTTTGCAGCCGCGCCGATCCCGCCGCCCGGCCCCGCATATTGCAGTAGATCCGCGGGCGGGGGAAGGGGCGGCCAAGGCGCGCCTCGGCCTGCACAAAGCAGGCTTCTACGCGTTGTTGCAGCAGGGCGACAAGCTGGGCAGGGGTGGCAGACATCAACATCTCGTCAGATAGCGGATAAGCAAAAGGGGAGCCAGGCTCCCCTTGTATCACAACAGCGAGCCTTACAGGCCAGCGGCGGAACGCAGCAGTTCGGCCTTGTCGGTCTGCTCCCACGGGAACTCGTCGCGACCGAAGTGACCGTAGGCAGCGGTAGCCTGGTAGATCGGGCGCTTCAGATCCAGCATTTCGATCAGGCCATATGGGCGCAGTTCGAAGTGCTCGCGCACCAGCTTGACCAGCAGCTCTTCGGCGACCTTGGCAGTACCGAAGGTTTCGACGCTGATGGAGGTCGGCTCGGCCACGCCGATGGCGTAGGAGATCTGGATTTCACAGCGATCGGCCAGACCGGCGGCAACGATGTTTTTGGCAACGTAGCGGGCGGCGTAAGCAGCGGAGCGGTCAACCTTGGACGGATCCTTACCGGAGAAGGCGCCACCACCGTGACGAGCCATGCCGCCGTAGGTGTCGACGATGATCTTGCGACCGGTCAGACCGCAGTCACCCATCGGGCCGCCGATAACGAAACGGCCGGTCGGGTTGATGAAGTATTTGGTGTCCTTGTTGACCCACTCGGCCGGCAGTACCGGCTTGATGATCTCTTCGCGTACCGCTTCAACCAGATCCTTGTGGCTGATGGATTCGGCGTGCTGGGTAGACAGTACAACGGCATCCACACCGATGATCTTGCCTGCGTCGTCGTAGGCGAAGGTCAGCTGGCTCTTGGCATCCGGACGCAGCCACGGCAGGGTGCCGTTCTTGCGCACTTCAGCCTGACGCTTCACCAGCAGGTGAGAGTAGGTGATGGGGGCCGGCATCAGCACGTCGGTTTCGTTGGTGGCGTAGCCGAACATCAGGCCCTGGTCGCCCGCGCCCTGCTCCAGCGGATCGCTGCGGTCAACGCCCTGGTTGATGTCCGGGGACTGCTTGCCGATGGCGTTCAGCACGGCGCAGGAGTCAGCGTCGAAGCCCATGTCGGAGTGGGTGTAGCCGATTTCACGTACGGTATCACGCACGATCTCTTCGATATCAACCCAGGCAGAGGTGGTTACTTCGCCGGCCACCATGACCATACCGGTCTTGACCAGGGTCTCGCAGGCAACGCGTGCCTTGGTATCTTGCTTGAGGATGGCGTCCAGTACCGCATCGGAGATCTGGTCCGCAATCTTGTCGGGATGGCCTTCGGAGACCGACTCGGAAGTAAACAGCTTTGCCATGATAAGAGTCTCAGCTTGTCTGGGTTATCGCCACAGCAATAACCGGATGAATAGGATGGTGTAGAGGTATCTACATCTGGACGTCTATTTTAATTAGCGCCCCCCGTGATTGCCAGCACTATTTTGTCGCGCAGTGCCCAATGGGTCACAAGCGGTGCTCTCCTATCCCAAAAGGGATGGAAATCAAACGTTTTTCTCTGGTTGCTTTGGTCAATAGAGGGCAAGAAAAGCGATTGTCCTCCCAAAGCCACTTTATTCATCCAGATAATATTTGCACGCCGCGCGCCCTGCTGGGACAATAACGCGCCTTAATCTTGGCCATCAAATGAAGCAATCGCAGGAGATTCAGATGCCTTCTCGTAAAGAGCTTGCCAATGCCATTCGTGCATTGAGTATGGATGCCGTTCAAAAAGCCAACTCCGGTCACCCGGGCGCCCCCATGGGAATGGCGGATATCGCCGAAGTGCTGTGGCGTAGCCACCTCAGACATAACCCGAACAACCCCAAGTGGGCCGACCGCGACCGTTTCATTCTCTCCAACGGCCACGGCTCCATGCTGCTGTACTCCCTGCTGCACCTCTCCGGTTATGACCTCTCCATCGACGATCTGAAAAACTTCCGCCAACTGCACTCTCGCACCCCGGGTCACCCGGAGTACGGCTATGCACCGGGCGTTGAAACCACCACTGGCCCGCTGGGTCAGGGCATCACCAACGCCGTTGGTATGGCGATCGCCGAAAAAGCCATGGCTGAGCAGTTCAACCAGCCGGGCCACGACATCGTTGACCACTACACCTACGCCTTTATGGGCGACGGCTGCCTGATGGAAGGTATCTCCCACGAGGCTTGCTCTCTGGCCGGTACCCTGCAACTGGGCAAACTGATCGCGTTCTGGGATGACAACGGTATCTCCATCGACGGTCACGTTGAAGGCTGGTTCACCGACGACACCGTCAAGCGTTTCGAAGCCTACGGCTGGCACGTTATCCCGGCTGTTGACGGTCACAGCCCGGAAGCCATCAATGCCGCCATCGAAGCCGCCAAGGCCGAGACCGGCAAGCCGACTCTGATCTGCTGCCGCACCATCATCGGTTACGGCTCCCCGAACAAATCCGGTTCTCACGACTGCCACGGCTCACCGCTGGGCAACGACGAGATCGCCGCTGCTCGTGCCTTCCTGAAGTGGGACCACGCGCCGTTCGTTATCCCGGCCGATATCGCTGCCGAGTGGAACGCTCAGGAGAAGGGCGCCAAGCTGGAAGCCGACTGGGCTGCCAAGTTTGCCGCCTATGAAGCCGCTCACCCGACTCTGGCTGCCGAATTCAAGCGCCGCACCGCTGGCGAACTGCCGGCCAACTGGGCTGCCGAATCCGCCAAGATCATCGAAACCCTGCAAGCCAACCCGGCCAAGATTGCAACCCGTAAAGCGTCCCAGAACTCTCTGGAAGCGTTCGGCAAGCTGCTGCCGGAGTTCATGGGCGGCTCTGCTGACCTGGCTCCGTCCAACCTGACCATGTGGTCCGGCTCCAAGTCCCTGACCAACGACGATGCCTCCGGCAACTACATCCACTACGGTGTACGCGAGTTCGGCATGTCCGCCATCATGAACGGTATCGCCCTGCACGGTGGTTTCATCCCCTACGGCGCCACCTTCCTGATGTTCATGGAGTACGCCCGCAACGCCCTGCGCATGGCCGCCCTGATGAAGCAGCGCGCTATCTTCGTTTACACCCACGACTCCATCGGTCTGGGTGAAGATGGCCCGACTCACCAGCCGGTTGAGCAGATCGCCTCCCTGCGTCTGACTCCGAACATGAGCACTTGGCGTCCGTGTGACCAGGTTGAATCTGCCATCGCCTGGAAACACGCCATCGAGCGTACCGACGGCCCGACCTCTCTGATCTTCTCTCGTCAGAACCTGGCCCAGATGGATCGTACTGCCCAGCAGCTGGCCGACACCGCCAAGGGTGGCTACGTGCTGAAGGATTGCGCCGGTACTCCGGAGCTGATCCTGATCGCCACCGGTTCCGAAGTGGAACTGGCCGTTGCCGCCTATGAGCAGCTGACTGCCAAGGGCCGTGCCGTGCGCGTGGTCTCTCTGCCGTCTACCGACGTGTTCGACGCTCAGTCTGCCGAGTACAAAGAGTCCGTCCTGCCGTCCTCCGTCACCAAGCGTGTGGCCATCGAAGCTGGCATCGCTGACTACTGGTACAAGTACGTCGGTTTCGGCGGCAAGATCATCGGTATGACCACCTTCGGTGAGTCCGCACCGGCCGAGCTGCTGTTCAAGGAATTCGGCTTTACCGTGGAAAACGTGGTTGCGACCGCTGAATCCCTGTAATTCCTGAAGATTGGGCCAGCTTGGCCCAATAGCCGGAAAATAAAACGCCCTCCATCGCAAGATGGGGGGCGTTTTCATGCTTTATAAAAAACAGTGTATTTGTACCATACAGCATTCTTAGATATTGAGTTATTTCCAATATCCATAAGAATAGTTCATTGCAAAAATTTACTAAAAGGTTGCTATGACTAATATTAGTCTATTCGCTCATGTCAGGAAGGAGAACGTAAATAATGAATTTGCTTTCCGAGTTCGAGATAACAAACATGTAAATTTGAAAGATTTTTTCTCTACGTTAAGTAAAAAACTGACGTTGGTTTTTGGTGAACTGTTAGTTGAAACAGAAAGAGGGGGTGTTGATGAGCAATTTTATCTAAAAGTGCCAGTTAATTGCATTGTAAATTCTAGGCCAATAGAGAGAATGTCGCAGAAAACACTTGTGAAATATCTAGGTCTTTCGGCTGGTGATGAAATTCGCTTTGAGATATGTAACATCCACGATGAACATTATCTATTGGCTGTAGATTTTGAACAGTCTAATTACTTATCCACTGTCGGTGGAAAAATATCATCCGAGCATGTAGATGCTAAAGTCTACAGGGAAATAATGTCAAGGCGAGGGCAGTTCGCTTTTCGACAAAAACTTTTATCTAGGTATAATAGTAAATGTGCTATATCTGGATGTGAAACCATAGAAGTACTTGAAGCTGCTCATATTATTCCCCATTCGGAAAGTCCATCTTATGACATCGGTAATGGGATTATATTAAGGGCTGATATTCATACACTATTTGATTTATATTTGCTATCAATTAACCCTGACACTGAAAAAGTTGAAGTTAGCAACCGCTGTTGTGGGCAATATGCTGGATTTAGTGGTATTGCAATTGACCTTATGCCAGAAAAGTTATCATTATCTAAACATTACCAGCGGTTTTGTGAATTAAATAAAGTTATGGTAGCTCGCAGGTTCGATTAGCGAAGCGTAATCGGTCGCTCGCGTTCTTTAAGACAATGCCATAAAAATAATACCCCTTCCTGTTACCAAAAAAGAGACCGGCATATAGCCGGTCTCTTTTTTATTTCCGCAAACCTTACACCTGCGGCGGGGTACTTTCCGCATTGGACATTACTGCATCCATCTGGATTCGCGCGCCAGCGGGCAGCTCGCTCACCGCGATCACGGTGCGGGCCGGCAGGTAGGCCGGGAAGTATTTGGTGTAGATGGCATCCACCTCGGCCAGATCCGCGATATTGGCGAGCTGGATATTGACCTTGACGATATCGTCCATCACATGGCCGATGCTCTCCACAATCGCCTTGATATGGCTGAGGCACTGGGCGGTCTGCTCCCGCACGCAGCCAGTCAGGATCTTGCCGGTGGCCAGATCAACCGGCAGCTGAGCGGCGATATGGTTGTAGTGGGAGAAGGCGACGGTTTGGGTATGCAGCGGGCTGCGTGGTGCCTTGTCGGTATTGCGCGGGCGGATCACCAGATTGTGTCTGTCTTCCACCAGTTGCGGCGGGGTGCCGTCACCGTGAGAGATGACCGCATCCATCTGTACCAGCGCCCCCATGGGCAGGGCGGAGGCGGCAATCACGCTGCGGGCCGGCATATAGGCAGCGGCGCGGGCAATGGCAGAGTCGGGGAAGAAGGTGGTGTAGACCTCGTTAACGGCCTCCAGATCGGCCAGATCGGTCAGATAGACGGTCACCTTGACGATATCGTCAAACGGCACGTCGATGCTCTCCAGCACCGCCTTGATATTGCGCAGGCACTGGCCCGCCTGCTCCTTGATGCCACCGGCAACCAGCTGGCCCGAGGCGGCCTCGACCGGCAGTTGCGCGCCGATATTGTTGTAGTGGGAAAAGGCCACGGTATGGGTGGAGAGCGGATTGTGCGGCGCCTTGTCACTGTTGCGGGCGAGCTTCACCAGCGGGCAAGGATCTTGCGGGAAGGTGCCTTCGCCGTTGGAGATGATGGCATCGATCTGCACCAGCGCACCCAGCGGCAGGGCGGCGACGGCGAGGGTGGTGCGGGTCGGCAGATAGCCCGGGAAGAATTCGCGATAGACGGCGTTGACCGCTTCCAGATCCGCCATCTCTTTCAGGAAGATGGTCGCTTTGACCATATCGTCCATCACATGGCCGATGCTCTCGATGATTGCCTTGAGGTTGCTCAGGCACTGTCTTGCCTGCGCGGTGACATCGCCGCTCACCATCTTGCCGGTGGCGGGATCGACCGGCAACTGGGCCGAGATATTGTTGTAATGAGAAAACGCCACCGTTTGGGTGCTGGGGCTCAGGTCCTGGGGTGCATGGGGGGTATTTCTTGCCGACTTGATGATGGTGCCACTCATAGATATGCCTCTTTTTAATATTTGTTGTTCATTCAGGTACAGGTTTACCCCATCTTGTTATGCGCCATGGCCACTGCGTCAGCGACGGCATCCCCGGTTATTATTTGTGATCCACTCAATTACTGAGAGGAATAATGGAGAAGAGGACAGGGTAGATATTTCAGACGCTGCGATTCTATGAGTGGCTATCAGGGGTTGCAAACCGCTGATTGCATTTCTATGAGATAGCTCAATGGGTGCAAATTTAATCATATTGCTATTCAATTCACCCGCAATCGTAACCAATTCGTGCACAAATGGTGCCGAACCGGCGGACAGCCTTGCCCTGACTGGGTTTGCTCTCCCCCTCTTCGGGATATTGGCGTGTGAATAAAGGGTTAATATTATGCGCCGATGTGCAAATAATGCATATTATGGTGCATGGATATCTGTTTTCAGCTCTTTTAAGGGGCTATGAAAATTCTCGTGAATATGCATATCAACATTATTAAAGATACCTCTGGAATATAATTCACGGCTTTTGCATTCCTCTCTGTAAATGATTATTCCGGCATACTCGATGACGCCTTGCTGGCAGCCGGGATCTGTTATTAACGCCATAAAATTCTATGCCATGAATTTGCACGGCGGATCTGCCCCTGCTGCACAGGAGTGGGGAGCATGGCGTTGGCGTTGGCGTTGGCGTTGGCGTTGGCTTGGCGTGACGGCGTGCGGGAGCGGTGGCGCTGGATAAGGAAGGGGGAGGGGGGTGGCAATCCGCTTCTCTTCACGCCGGTTGCATCCCCCGATGGGTGGGGTTGCCCCTCGTCATCGCTTTTTCCACTTTTTTGCGGCTTTGTCTGATCTCCCTCTTATCTGTGGCTGGTTGTGATGATTGGGGTGGTTTTCAGGGCTCTGGAACAGTTCGGGTGATTTCGTAGGCACAAAGTTCAATATGTTGTTTTTAAAGGTAAATACGTCAAGAAATAGATTTATTGACCGCTTTTTATGGTTTCTTGATGAAACTGTTAATTAGTGGCGTGATTGCGAGTCAGGTCGCTTTTTTTACTCACTATTAATCGTATGATTAATAAGGTAATCAAGGAGCCCTGACGGAGAGCATCGATGCACCGGCAGGCCATTGCCCAGGATTGGCAAGCGAGATCGCGTCGCGATCATCATTACCTGACTGTGGAGGATTTATGCTGGGTTTCGTTCTGGGCGATATGTATTGTCAAACATCTGGGCAGCGGTTATCTCCTCGCCTGGGAAAGAGCTTTCCCATTCCTGCCGATTACCGACTGCGCGGCCGGGTATCCGCCGCCATCATGACCATTGAGAGCCTGCTCGATACCCCTTATCCGCAAAAGCAGTTTCGTGATCTGGTCTTTGGCGCCTTTATCGAGCGCCAGCGTCGGCTGTTTGGCGAACATGTGATTGTGGCCCGCATGGAAGGGGAGGAGGGGCTGGAGCTGTCGATTGATCTCTCGTTTGTCAGCACCGCCGTACCTGTGGGCCTCTTGGCCATCTCTGAAGAGCTGGCCCTCGCTACGGCGCCGCGTCCCAAGAAGAGCCATCCCCACTACGAGGCGCTGTGCAAGGCGATCGACTGCATGGTGATGCTGATGTTTTATGGCAAGGTGATCCGCCAGCGGAATACGGTGTTGGAAAATATCGGCCATCAGTTTGGTTATCAACCCGCGGCGACCCTGACGGCGCGTGTTGGCAAGGGTGGGGAGGATGATTACAACGCCTTCATGGTCAATATCATGACCTGTATTGCTCACTCCAACTCGCTCAAGGAGGCGCTGGAGAACGCCAGCCGGATGGGAATTCAGGAGCCCGCTTTCTTCTGCATCGTCGGGGCGATTGCCAGCACTCTGTGGGGCGTTCCCAGACAGTGGGCGTATCAAGCCTCACAGCTGATCCATCGCTCCCACCATCACTACATCCAGAATCTGCTTCGCTGTGAAACCCGTGCCGGGCGGCGCCATATCAATCTGGAGCCGCCAAAGCCCCCGCTGTTTGCACCGATCCGGCAACAGGTTGTGCGTCTGTTCAAGGGGGCACACTGATCCGCAGCCCCCTTGTCATCACTCAGGCGGGATAAAGTGCCCCCAGCACAGCCGGACGGCTGGCACCGGTGACGGCGGGCAGGTTGCCCGGCTTGCGGTGGACAAAGCACATGGCCAGCCATGCAAAGGCTGCGCCTTCCACCCAGTCGGGGGCCAGCCCCAGCTCGGCGGTGCTGGCGATGCGCCATGCAGGCAGCAGGCTGGCCAGCTCCTTCAGCAAGGGGGCGTTATGGGCGCCGCCGCCGCAGACAAACAGCTCGGCTTTCGGCTGGCTGGTACCGACTGATTCGGGCCGGGTGGGCAGTTGGCGGGCGATGCTGTGGCAGGTGAGCGCCTGCAGGGTGCGCTGCACATCCACGGGGGCGTATGAAGTCCCTGCCAGCTCCCCATCGAGCCAATTGAGGGTAAACATCTCCCGTCCGGTACTCTTGGGGGCGGGGGCGGCGAAGTAGGGGTGAGCCAGCAGCTTCTCCAGCAGGGCCGGGATGGGCTTGCCACTGGCGGCCCATTTGCCACCGGCGTCATAGCTGCCGCCGTGGGGCTGATGGCGGCGATACCAGCCATCGAGCAGGGTGTTGGCCGGGCCGGTATCAAAACCATATACCCCGCCCGGATTGCCCGGCAGCACCGAGATATTGGCGATGCCGCCGAGGTTCAGTACCACTCGCAGGGCGCCGGGTTTGGCAAACAGCGCCTGATGGAAGGCGGGCACCAGCGGCGCCCCCTGACCGCCGAGGGCCATATCCATGGTGCGAAAATCGGCGATAACGTCGATGCCGGTCAAGGCGGCCAGCAGGGCGGCGTTGCCGATCTGCAGGGTAAAGCCAAGCTGGGGGCGATGGCGGATGGTCTGGCCGTGGCTGCCGATGGCGCGAATATCTTTGGGCTCAAGCTTCGCCTTGGCCAGCAGCGCGTGGGTGGCGGCGGCAAACTCTCGCGCCACCAGATTATCGGCCACCCCCATGCGGTCGATTTCGTTGTCGCCCGGGGTGCAGAGGGCATGCAGCGTGCGGGCGGTCTCTTGCGGCCAGGGGTGACAAAGCGCCGCTTCGACCCGCAGTTCATCCCCGGCGATCATCACCAGCACGGCATCAATGCCGTCCATGCTGGTTCCCGACATCAGACCGATATAGCGCTCAGCCATGGTGTCTCCTTACATTGCTGTTCGAAAATACGGTGTGCAGAGAGGGTGAAGAGGGGAACGGCTTTCATCCCATGCCACATGGCGTGGTCTTTGACATCAGACCGATATAAAGCTCAACCATGTTGCATCCTCAATGCGGACCGGAAAAAGAGTGAGAGAGACAGGATAGATAAGCCCTTGCTTCCGTGCCACATGCCGCTCCCGGTGTTCCATCTCATCTTATGTCCGAAGGTGGACTCATTTCAATCTGGTCACCTGGCGCGAGCTCAATAAAATGGGCTGGCAGGGCCTTCACCCTGCCAGCCCTGATGGCTTAGTTGCCGCGACTATCCCGCTTGTTCTGGGCCAGCTGTAGCTCGGGGTTGTCGAGCTTGGCCAGTTGCGGCATCGCCAGCTTTTTGAAGTTGGCCAGCTCGCGTCCGCTCAGGGTCTCTGCCTGCGGCAGGGTGAGGGTGCGCGGGTTCTTGTGAATGCCGCCCACCACGAATTCGTAGTGCAGGTGCGGGCCGGTGACGCGGCCGGTGCCACCCAGGGTACCGATGGTCTGCCCCTGCTTGACCCGCTGCCCCTTGTTGACGGTGCGCTTGGAGAGGTGCAGGTACTTGGTCACATAGTTGCCGGCATGCTTGATAAAGACGTAGTTGCCGTTGAACTGGTTGTAACCGGCGGCCACCACGCTGCCGGAGCCCGCCGCCATGATGGGGGTGCCCACCGGCGCCACATAGTCGATGCCGTTATGGGGGCGGATCTTGCCGGTCACAGGATGGAGGCGGCGCGGGTTGAAGTTGGAGCTGATGTATTTGAAGTTGACCGGCGCGCGCAGGAAGCTCTTGCGCATCGCCTTCCCTTCCGGGGTGTAGTAGTTGCCATCTTCATTGAGCACGGCGCGGTAGGCGGTGCCCTGGTTGACGAACTCCGCCGCCAGAATATCGCCGGAGGCGACCCGCTCGTCATCGCGGAACTTGTCTTCATAGACCACCCGGAAGCTGTCGCCCGGTTGCAAATCCTGGGCAAAGTCGATATCCCAGCCGAAGATGGCGGCCAAGTCCATGATCTGATCTTCGGTCATCCCCGCATCCACTGCGGCGCCCCAGAAGCTGGAGCGGATCTCGCCTTTGCTCACCTGTTCGCGGGTGTCGAGGGCGATTTTGACATTGCGAGCGACAAAGGTCTCCTCCTTGCGGCTCACCTTGAGCGCCTGCTCCAGACTGTGGGGGTAATAGAGGCTGTGCAACTGGCCATCTTCGGTCAGCTTGAAGGTGAGTTCCTGCCCAGGTTGCAGCATCCGCAGGGGATCGCTGCCCTCGAGCTGATCGATCAGGTGCAGATCCGTGGTGCTCAGGCCAATGCGCTGGAAGATCACCCCCATGTTGTCGCCACGGCGCACCTTCACCTGCTTGGTGATGTAGCGCGGCTTGGGGGGGGTAACGGGCTGGGCGGCTTCGGCCGTCAGCTCGTCGTTCAGTGTGTTGTCGTTCGCCGGTTCCCGCAGGGCAATTTCGTTGCCGTTTTCATCGACCCGTGTTGCTACTGCCTGTTCGCTGGGCCAGGCAGCCAGCATCATGATCATGATGCTCAAGATCAGCACCATCTTGCGGTGCCAGTGGGGGAGTGCGTTGAAGGCGTGCCAAATAACCATGAGAAGCAGATGAAGTCGGGCAGAATGGACGGATTTTACAGCCTTTCCAATTGGCCCGCCATTCCAGTAATATGTTTGGCCCTGTGGAATCGTGATGGAGAGTCAAAAAATGTCCCAGCTCGAGGTGGCGCTAGCCGAGATCAAGCGCGGAGCGGAAGAAATTCTGGTTGAAGAAGAACTTGTCGCCAAGTTGAAGGAAGGGCGCCCGCTGCGCATCAAGTTGGGCATGGACCCGACCGCCCCCGACATTCACCTGGGTCATACCGTGATCCTCAACAAGCTGAAGACCTTCCAGGATCTGGGCCATGAAGTGATCCTGCTGATCGGTGACTTCACTGCCATGGTGGGTGACCCCTCCGGCAAGAACGCCACCCGTCCGCCGCTCTCCGAAGAGGCCATCAAACACAACGCCCTCACCTATGCCGAGCAGGCGTTCAAGATCCTCGACCCCGCCAAGACCCGCATCGAGTACAACTCGACCTGGCTGAGCGAGCTGGGTGCGACCGGCATGATCAAGCTGGCGGCCAAGCAGACCGTGGCCCGCATGATGGAGCGCGACGACTTCAAAAAGCGCTACACCGGCGGCCAATCCATCGCGATTCACGAATTCCTCTATCCGCTGCTGCAAGGCTATGACTCGGTCGCGCTGAAGGCGGACGTTGAGCTCGGCGGTACCGACCAGAAGTTCAACCTGCTGATGGGCCGCGAGCTGCAAAAAGATGCCGGCATGGCGACCCAGTGCGTGCTGATGATGCCGCTGCTGGTGGGTCTGGATGGCGTCAAGAAGATGTCCAAGTCCGCAGGCAACTACATCGGCGTCCACGACGCCCCGGGCGAGATGTTCGGCAAGATCATGTCCATCACCGACGATCTGATGTGGAACTACTACGAGCTGCTCTCCTTCCGTCCGCTGGCCGAAATCGAAGAGTTCAAGGCAGGCATCGCTGCCGGTACTCTCAACCCGCGCGACGTGAAGATCTGGCTGGCCAAAGAGATCATCGCCCGTTATCACGACGAAGCGGCGGCTGAAGCGGCTCATGAAGATTTCACCCAGCGCTTCTCCAAGAACGCCATTCCGGACGAGATGCCGGAAGTGGAGCTGGCTCTGGAAGGTGACGGGCTGGCCATTGCCAACCTGCTGAAAGAGGCCGATCTGGTGGCCACCACCTCCGAAGCGCTGCGGATGATCAAGCAGGGCGCGGTCAAGGTGGATGGCGAGAAGCTGGAAGATGGCAAGGCACTCATCGGTGCCGGTACCGCCGTCTATCAGGTCGGCAAGCGCAAGTTTGCCCGTGTGACTGTCAAATAAGCAGTCGCATCAGGCAAGCCGGCCATCAGGCCGGTTCAAGCTTGTTCAACAGGGCCTCCTTCGGGAGGCCTTGTTGTATCTGGGCGGCACGGATCTGGGCGATAAAGTGCCGCAGCACGGCACTGCTTGGGTGTGGCCGTGTTGCCAGACTGATGCTGGTCATCATGCCGTTGCCCTCAATGGGGTGATAACTGACCCCGAGCGGGCGCAGCGCCGCCACCGAGCTGGGCACCAGAGTCACGCCAAAGCCCGCCTGCACCATGCCGACGGTGGAGATCACCTGCGGACATTCGGGCCCCAGTATCGGCTCGAAGCCCGCCTCCCGACAGAGGCCCACGATGCCGTCATAGAGCCCGGGCCCGATGGCGTGGGGAAACAGAATAAAACTCTCGTCTTTCAGGCTGACCAGTGGCAAGGGGCCCGGCTTGGCCTTGGGATGGCTGGTCGGCAGGGCGATCAGCAGCGGCTCCTGCTCGATAAGGTGATGGGCAAAGCCCTCGCTACCCCGGCAGGGGAGCCGCAAGATGGCCGCGTCCAGCCGATCGTTGCGTAGCGCCTCCACCAGTGCCGGCATGGTGCCCTCCTGCGGGCTGAGGGCCACCTCGGGGTAGCGCTCCCGATAGTCGTGCAGCAGGGTCAGCACCGCGGGGTGGAGCACGGTGGAACCGGCAAAGCCGATCCGCAGCGCTCCCTGCTCGCCCCGGGCAATCCGCTTTACCTTCAGTTTTGCCGCATCTGCCAGCGCCAGGATCTGCGCCGCATCCCGATAGAGGCTCTCGCCCGCCTCGGTCAGCTCGACACTGCGGGTCAAACGGCGCAGTAGCGGGGTGCCCAGGGTCTCTTCCAGCTTGCGGATCTGCTGGCTCAGCGGTGGCTGGGCCATGTTGAGTGATTCGGCTGCGCGGGTGAAATTCTGCTTTTCAACAACGGCCATGAAGTAGCGGAGCGTACGAAGTTCCATATCGATTGAGTCTCAAAGTCATGGGATCAGCGTATTGGTGTTGAAATGTGAACCAAGTCACCATTGGATCCGAACGCTAACAGGATTCACGGTGGAGGTGAAACCCGAATGGAACATATTGCAACATCTGACAGTGCCGGGTGCAGCTGTGCCCTCGAAGTGAGCCAGCAGTTTTCCCGCTGGCGCAGGCAGCATGACGGTGGCGAGATCTACCAGAGTTCCCTGATGAGCGCCCTGCTGGCGGGGGTCTACGAAGGGGAGACCACCATGAGCGAGCTGCTGCGCCACGGCGACTTTGGCCTCGGCACCTTCAATCACCTCGATGGCGAGCTGATCGCCTTCGAGCGCCAGATCCACCAGTTGCGCTCTGATGGCTCGGCCCGTCCCGCCCGCGCCGATCAGAAGACCCCCTTTGCGGTGATGACCCATTTTCGCCCCTGTCTGGAGCGTCGCTTCGATCACCCCCTCAGCCGTGACGAGATCCACCAGTGGGTGGATCGGCTGGTGGGATCCGACAACGTCTTTGTCGCCCTGCGCCTCGACGGCCAGTTTGAGACGGCCAAGGTACGAACCGTGCCGCGTCAGGAGCCCCCTTATCGCCCCATGCTGGAAGCAATCGAACAGCAGCCGCTGTTCCGCTTTGCCGCGGTGGCGGGAACCCTGGTGGGCTTTCGCTGCCCGCCGTTCGTGCAGGGAGTTAATGTAGCGGGCTTTCACGAGCACATGATCACCGCCGATCGCAAGGGGGGTGGCCATCTGCTCGACTACACCATGGCCCACGGTACCCTGCGGCTTTCTGTGGTGCGTCACCTCAATCTGGCCCTGCCATCGGATCCCGCTTTCCGGCAGGCCGACCTCAACCCCGCCGATCTCGATCGCGCCATTCAGGCCGCCGAAGGCTGATAGACAAGGAGCAATATCATGGAAAACAGACAGTGGAAGTGCGGTGCTGAGCTGGTGGTTCGTCATCTGGAGGCGCAAGGGGTCAAGCAGGTGTTCGGTATTCCCGGTGCCAAGATTGATCGGGTGTTCGATGCGCTGGAGGACTCCCCCATCGAGACCATAGTGGTGCGCCACGAGGCGAACGCCGCCTTTATGGCGGCCGCCGTGGGGCGTCTCACCGGCAAGGCGGGGGTGGCGCTGGTCACCTCGGGCCCCGGCTGCTCCAACCTTATTACCGGGCTGGCGACCGCCACCTCGGAAGGGGACCCCATGGTGGCGCTGGGCGGTGCGGTGCGCCGTGCCGACGGCCTCAAACTCACTCATCAGAGCATGGATACGGTCAACCTCTGCCGTCCGGTCACCAAGTTCAGCGCTCAGGTCAACAGCGGGGCGGCAATTTCGGAAGTGATGGCCAACGCCTTTCGCGCTGCCGAGCTGGGGCGGCCGGGGGCGGCCTTTGTCAGCCTGCCGATGGATATCATCAACAAGCCGGTACAGGGCAATGTGCTGGTACCACGCGAGGTGCCGGAGCCGGGCTGCGCCGATGAGCAGAATATGGAGCAGGCATTGACCCTGCTGCGTAACGCCGAGAATCCGGTGGTACTGCTCGGCCTGATGGCGAGCCGGCCGGAAAATGCCGAGGCAGTGCGTGCCTTCCTCGACAAGGCGCGGCTGCCGGTGACCGGTACCTATCAGGCTGCCGGGGTGGTGGACAGCTGCCACTTCGATGACTTTGCCGGACGGGTGGGGCTCTTCAACAACCAACCGGGGGATCAGCTGCTGGCAGGGGCCGATCTGGTGATCTGCATCGGCTACAGCCCCATCGAGTACGATCCCGTGCTGTGGAATGGCGATCGGGAGCGGCGCATCCTCCATATCGATGTGCTGCCTGCCGATATCGACAGCAGCTACTGCCCGACCGCCGAGTTGGTGGGGTCGATCCGCGCCAACCTGTTGCAGCTGACCCGCATCATGGGCAATCCGAAAATCCGTCCCCCCGAGGTGGATCGGTTGCTGCAAGGGGTGCGCCAGCAGCGACTGCGACTGGCAATGCGGGCAGACGATCTGCACGGCAATCCGGTTCACCCCTTGCGTATCGTGCGCGAGCTGCAGGATCTGGTGCGCGACGACATGACCCTCTGCGTCGACATGGGCAGCTTCCATATCTGGATTGCCCGCTACCTCTACAGCTTCCGCGCTCGTCAGGTGTTGATCTCCAATGGTCAGCAGACCATGGGGGTGGCACTGCCGTGGGCCATCGGCGCGGCGCTGGTGCGGCCGGGGGAGAAGGTGATCTCGGTATCGGGGGATGGCAGCTTTATGCAGTCAAGCATGGAGCTGGAGACGGCGGTGCGGCTCAAGAGCAATATCGTCCACATCATCTGGGTCGATAACGGCTACAACATGGTCGCGATGCAGGAGCAGCAGAAGTATTGTCGCACCTCCGGCGTCTCTTTTGGTCCCATCGACTTCAAACTCTATGCCGAATCGTTCGGGGCGGCCGGTTTCGCGGTGCGCTCTGCCGACGAGCTGCGCGCCACCCTGCGGGCCGCGCTGGCGGTGGAGGGGCCCGCTGTGGTGGCGATCCCGGTGGATTACTCCGACAACCCGGGGCTGATGGCCCAGCTCAGGCCAGAAGTATTGGCATAGTGTGGGCAGCAGTGCTGGCCTGAATCCCTGTGTAAGAGCAGGCAGACCCGTCCATATAGCAAAAACCGGCATCAATGGATGCCGGTTTTTTATTGCTACGCGGGATGGGTGGCCTTAACGGGCCAGCTGGACGGCGGCGCGTGCGCGGGCCGGTTGTGGGCGCTGTTTGGCTTTTGGCGCGCAGGCCATCTTCAGGCGCAGCCACTCGCGCCACAGCAGCCAGCAGAGCGGCAGGGTGAGCAGCAGCACGGTCGCGGGCTGGGCCATCAGCACCCCATCACGGCCCCACAGTTGCGGCAGCAGGAAGATGAGCGGCAGCAGCAACACGGTTTTGGCGATGGAGATGACCAGCGCCTGACGGGTACGTGCCATGGATTGCAGCAGCACTATGCCGAACATGATGATCCCCTCCAGCGGAATGGCGCCGAGGTTGAGGGTCAGGCTGCTGATGGCGGCGGCCAGCAGCTCGGGATCCTGATCGCCGGTATAGAGCATGGCGACCTGTCCCGGTAGCAGCTGGATGGTGAGCCACACCAGCATGCCGTAGATAAAGGTGAACTTGAGCCCCATCTCCATCAGGTACTTGAGGTTGCGATGGCGCTTGGCCCCTGCCGCCTTGCTGATGAGCGGCTGAATGCCGAACGCCAGCCCCTGCAGAATGACGATAAAGACCGCCTCGGTGTAACCGGCCACGGTAAAGCCCGCCAGATCCTTCACATTGCCATACACCATCAGCTGGCTGTTGTGCAGCATCAGCAGCAGGCCGAGGTTGAACTGGGCAATCAGGCTCGGCAGACCGGTAAAGAGCAGGTGCGGCATGGCGGGGAGGTTGGGCACCAGATCCCGCCAGCTGAGGCGCAGCCGCGCCCAGGGGGTAAAGAAGTAGCCAAGGCCGATCAGGCTCACCGCACCCTCTGCCATCAGGGTGGCTTGCGCGGTACCGATCAATCCCAGCCCCAGCCGACCCACCATGATGTAGTTGAGGATGATATTGAGCACGGCGCCGCTGCTCACCAGCACCATGGCCAGTTTCGGGCGGCCATCGTTGCGCAGCAGATAGGGAACCGCCAGATTGCTGGCCAGCAGCAGGGTACCGCCGCCAATCCAGGTGAGGTAGTCGCTCGCCTGTTTCCAGGTCTCGGTGCCCTGTTCAATCCCCAGCCCCAGCAGGATATCGGTGTGGGTGTAGTAGAGCAGCACCGGCGCAACGCCCCCGAGTCCGGCCAGCAGCCAGAGGGCGTTGACCAGCGCCTGACGGGCCAGCGTGTCGTTTTTCGCCCCTTGCTGGAAGGAGATGGCGGTGGCTGCCCCCATGCTGATCATGGCAGCCAAGCCGATCAGCACCATGATGACCGGATAGACCAGGTTGATCCCGGCGAGGCCAGCGGCACCGACATAGTGGCCGACGAAGATGCCGTCGATGAGGTAGTAGGCCCCCGAAACCAGCATGGCAAGAATGGAGGGGAGGGCGTAAGCCCAGAAGCGACGGGTCATGGCCCGTTGCCGCAGTGTTAAATAGGCAGACATATCTGTTCTCTCGGGGAGTTCGATTATCGAACAGCTAGTCTAGATTAATACTTATTTGGTGATAATCAGGGTTTCACTTGATGAATTGCTGAGTATTACTCACTAATCCGGGGTTTTGGTAGTGCGCCTTGAGCATGTCGATCAGGATGCGCAGGCCGCTGCCCAGCTGATGCCGACTGGGATAGAAGAGATAGAAGCCGGCAAAGGTGGGGCACCAGGGCTCCAGCACGGTGAGCAGTTTCCCCTCCGCGACCTTTTGGCTCACCTCCTCTTCCAGACAGTAGGCGAGTCCCAGCCCCGCCTCGGCGGCGCCCAGATAGAGGGCCGGGGTGCTGGTAGTGAGCGGCCCGGTCACTTCGATCTCCAGCATGGTGCCATCGGCGGCAAAGGCCCAGCGATAGTGATGGTGCGGAGTGAGGCGATAGCCGATACAAGCGTGGCGACTCAGCTCGCTCGGGTGCTCCGGCGTACCGTGCTCCGCCAGATAGGCCGGGGAGCCCACCACCAGATAGCGCTGGGGCGGGCCGAGGGGGATGCCGATCATCTCCTTGGGCAGCAGATCCCCATAAAAGAGTGCGGCATCGTAACCATCTTCAATCAGCCGGGGCATCAGCTCCTGCTCCACTACCTCCACCTGCATCCGCGGATAACGGGCCAGATAGTCGATCAGCACAGGTGCCAGCAGGCTGTCGATGGCGCCGCGGGGGGCGCAGAGCTTGAGTCGACCCACCGGTTCATCGCTGTTGCGGGCCAGCTCGCAAAGCGCCTCTTCCAGGGTATTGAGGGTGGGGAGCAGCTGCTTGAGCAACCGCTGGCCCGCTTCGGTCGGCACCACGGCGCGGGTGCTGCGGTTGAGCAGCCGTACTCCCAGACGGGCTTCCAGCCCCTTCAGGCTATGGCTGAGGGCGGAGGCGGAGACCCCGAGTTCGAGGGCGGCCTTGCTGAAACTGCGGTGACGGGCGACGGCGGCAAACACCGCCAGTTCGGCGAGATCGGTACGGGTAATGGTCATCATCAATCAACAAAAAGGCGTGAGTCACAAGGGTACGCCAAGGCCGTGCTGCACACAATCCGCGCTAAATGGGTGGCTTGTTGCAAATATGTAGCTGCTCGCAGGCCATTGATTCCAGTGAAACTAAGTTGAATTGTTAAAAAAAACTCACAATAAGGCGCTTTGAGTGTGATCTTGGTCGTCCGAAAGGCGACCAAAATCAAACTTTGGTTGATTAATTCAAAAAAACGCTGTGATTAATAAGGGCATTTAATTAAAGTCAGCCCATCAAGAGTGGCGCACGTTAATCGGTTGTTAAATGAAACGGGCGCCGACCCTCAGGGTCAAAATCTCGCACTGTTGTTTGTTGCAATCCTGTTGTCACAAGGAGTGATGGCCAGGTTGCCGGGGGGCGAGAGGTTAATATCAAGGACGGACAGCAGGCGTTCCAGGGAGATGGAACCGGGCCAAGGCCCGACCAAACAAGAATCCCATTTTCCTAGATGACAGGAACAACGTATGTCTGACATGAATATTGCAGCTGATGGTCGTTTAGCCAGCAACACCTCCCGCGGCGTCAACAAGGCCGATGTGGTCTGGATGCTGGGTCTGTACGGTACCGCGATCGGTGCCGGTGTGCTCTTCCTGCCAATCAACGCCGGTGTAGGTGGCCTGTGGCCGCTGGTTGCCATGTTGATCCTGGCGCTGCCGCTGACTTTCTTTGCTCACCGTGGTCTGACCCGCTTCGTGCTGTCCGGCTCTACCCGTGATGGCGACATCACTGAAGTAGTAGAAGAGCACTTCGGCAAGACCGCAGGCAAATTCATCACCCTGCTCTACTTCTTTGCCATCTACCCGATCGTGCTGATGTATTCAGTCGCCATCACCAACACCGTCGAGAGCGTGATTGTTCACCAGCTGGGCATGTCTGCACCTCCCCGTGCTGTTCTGTCACTGGCTCTGATCCTCGGTCTGATGGCGGTTGTTCGTCTGGGCGGCCAGGTTATCGTCAAAGCGATGAGCGTGCTGGTATTCCCGTTCGTGCTCACCCTGATGGGTCTGGCGTTCTACCTGATCCCGCACTGGAACGGTGCCATCATCACTGAAGCTCCGGCCCTGTCCGACGCCTTCAACGGTGACTTCATCAAGACCCTGTGGCTGGCTATCCCGGTAATGGTGTTCTCCTTCAACCACTCCCCGATCATCTCCTCCTTCGCGGTGGACAACAAAGGTCGTTACGGTGAAGGTGCCGAGAAGAAGTGCAGCAACATCCTGCTGGGTGCCCACGTCATGATGGTGATGACCGTTATGTTCTTCGTATTCAGCTGCGTACTTAGCCTCTCCCCGGCTGACCTGGCTGCTGCCAAAGAACAGAACATCTCCATCCTGTCCTACCTGGCCAACCACTTCGATAACCCGGTTATCGGTACTGTGGCTCCGCTGATCGCCATGGTTGCCATCAGCAAATCCTTCCTGGGTCACTACCTGGGTGCGCAAGAAGGCATGAACGGCCTGATGGCCAAGGCGCTGCGCGAGAAGGGCAAGAATGTTGACATCAAGCAACTGAACAAAGTCACTGCCGTGTTCATGATCCTGACCACCTGGGCTATCGCTACCATCAACCCGAGCATCCTCGGCATGATTGAAGACCTGGGCGGCCCGATCATCGCAATGCTGCTGTTCCTGATGCCGATGTACGCCATCACCAAGGTTCCGGCCATGCGCAAATACGCTGGCAACATCAGCAACGGCTTCGTGACCATCATCGGCCTGATCGCCATGTCCGGTATCATCTACAAGCTGATTGCCTGATAACTCCGGTTACCAAGTTGAATGAAGAAGCCGCCTCGCAAGAGGCGGCTTTTTTTATGGCTTTTTGGGGCGGCGAGCGGATGCGGTATCGCTACTTCATCAGCTTCTTCACTTCATCGCTGGCCAGCGCCTTGTTGAATTTGTCCCGCGCCTCTTTCCCCTTGGCTGAGTTGGTAAAGCAGACGTGGAGGGACTTGTCCTCGAGGATCTTGCCGTTGAAGCCGAGGTTGGCGGCAACGTCCTTGAGTTGGGGATCGCTCTCCAGCAGATAGGTCATCACATTCTGGTCGATGACCGCCAGATCGAGCCGACCGTTGCCGAGCTTGAGCAGGTTCTGGCTGTCCGAGCTGGTGGCGTCAGCCGAGAGCGCCTTGCTGGCCACTTTTTCGTCGAACTCGGTGGTGTTCACATAGCCGGTGACGACACCAATTTTCTTGCCCTTGAGGTCATCAAGGCTCTGCCAGGTGACCGGCTGATCGGCTCGCTGGGCAAACCCGAGAGGGCCGTTACCTATGGGGTCGGAGAAGAGGCAGCTGCTCTTGGGGTCGAGATACTCGGGGAAATAACCCAGTACCTCGGGGTTGTTGGTCGCCTCGTCCACGGCCCGTTGCCAGGGGTAGAACTTGATAGTCAGCGGGTCGCCAGCCAGGGCAAAGGCTGCGGTCACCACCTGACTGCTCTTGCCCTGTTCAGGCAGGCTGGCGCTGGTGTAAGGGGGCCATTCAAGGCTGGTCAACACCGCCGCCTGAGCGACCGACATGCCGAACAAGGGAAGAGTGGCCAGGGCGAGGTGCTTCCATTTCAGGCTCATAGAGATAACTCCTTGTAGTCAAACACCCCTTAAAGATAGCCCCCGGTGTCGATTGTGGATGCCGACCATGACTGACCGGCATCCGTGCCATCTATTTGTTGTCGATATTCTCCGACTGCCAGAGGGCATAGCCCTTGCCGGAGGCCGTGGTGGGCAGATCAATCTGCATCAGGTCGTTGCCGATGACAAACGGGCCCGAGTAGCGGGCGCGCAGATCCTGCGCCAGATCCTTCACCCTGATCTTGCCGTTGAGCCCTATGTGGCTGAACACGGTCAGCGCCGGTTTGGCTTCGTTCAGAACGCGGGCGGCCTGCTCGGGGGAGGCGAGGTGACCGGCGATCGCCTTGTAGCCGGGGTTGGCCTTCATCTGCTCGGCAGAGGTCATGGAGACGCAGTGCACCAGCAGATCGGCCCCTTTGGCCTGCTTCACTACTTCGGGGCTGTAGCGGGTATCGCCGGAGAGCACCACGCTGTGGCCGTGATAGTCGATACGATAACCAAACGATGGCTTGATGTTGACCCCGTGGTCGTTGTCAAAGGCGGTTACCTTGACCCCGTCATGGTTGTAGACCACCCCGGCGGTGACCTCGTGGCTGTTGATCTCCACCCCGTCCAACGGCGTTCCCTCATCCTTGACCCGGGTGGCGATGTCGGTGGCGTAGGCCTGCTGCAAGCCACGGGCGAGAGCTGTGGTGCCTTTGGGGCCGTAGAGTTCCATCGGCGCGTGGCGCTGGCCATAGGCCGGTTGCAGCCAGCCGGTCAGCCAGAGATCCGCCAGCCCGTTGGTGTGGTCGGAGTGAAAGTGGGTGAGGAAGAAGGCGTTGACCCGGCCGATGGGGATATGCAGCTGCCACAGGCGAGTGGCGGAGTTGCGGCCAAAATCGAACACCAGCTTCTGGTTGCCCGCCTCGACCAGAGTGCTGTAGCCGCCCCGGCTGATCTGGGGCACCGGAGTGCCGGTGCCGAGCAGGCTGACCCGAAAGATATCGGGCTGGGCTTGAGTTGCTGAGGCAGGGGCATGGTCGTGGTTGCTGATAAAACTGCTCTCGGCAGCCTGACTGACACCGGTAGCCAGCAGACCGACCAGTAATGCGGCCAGATAGGTGTTTTTCATGGGAATTTATCCTGTGGGGAAGGGACGGCATCACTGTATTGGTAACTAAAAGTTGAATAAATTGGCTAAAATCCATTTCTTACTAAACTTTTGGTTGTGAATTAGGACTCGGTAGCGGGTCGTGTTACTCAGGAACGAACAAAGGAGCGGTTGTGGACCGATTGACCAGCATGCGTATCTTCACCCGGGTGGTGGATCTCGGCTCCTACAGCGCGGTGGCGAGCGAAGAGGGGATCAGCGCCCAGATGGTGGGCAAGCATGTGCTGGGACTGGAGCAGTGGCTGGGGGGCAAGCTGTTTCACAAGACCACCCGCCAGCAGACTCTCACCGAACTGGGCCAGCTTTTTCTCGCTCGCTGCCAGCGGGTGCTGGAGGAGCTGGCACTGACCGAGTCGCTCACCCAGAACCTGCTGGCCGAGCCGGCCGGACGACTGCGCATCGCCGCTCCCCTCAGCTTTGGCCACCACCGGCTGGTGCCGCTGCTGCCCGCTTTTCTCGACCGCTACCCCAAGCTGGATCTGGATCTGCAGCTCACCCCGCGCTGGGTCGATCTGGTGGAGGAGGGATTCGATGCCGCCATCCGCACCCTGCGCCCGCAGGATGAGGCGCTGATCGCCCGTCCGCTGCTGACCCAGCACTACCGCCTCTGCGCTGCCCCCGACTACCTCAATCGCCACGGCGTGCCCCGTCATCCGGCCGATCTCGCCTGCCACCAGTGTCTGCACGGCAACTGGGGGGAGCACGAGCGTTGGCAGTTTGTCGGTGAGGATGGCCAGAGCGAGGAGGTGCGGGTCGCCTCGCGCCTGCGCATCAATCACTGGCCAGCCTTGTTGACGGCAGCGCTCTCGGGTGCTGGCATCACCTTGCAGCCAGCCGAACAGGTGCGTGAGCATATCGCTTCGGGGCGTCTGTTGCCGCTGCTTGGCCGCTATCAGAGCCCTGCCAAGACCCTCTACTTCATCTATCCGGCGGCGCGGCGGCAGGTGCTCAAGATCACCCTGCTGGGGGATTTTCTGGCCGAATCCCTGCAAGCTGGGCCCGAGCCTGAATAAAAGGCTGCATATTTTCGCCCCCACGCTTAACCATCGTACTTAACAAAGGGGCGTAGCAGGCCTAACATGGCGGGATGTTTTTTTAGTCAGGACAAAAGGATATGTCTGGGTTGAAAAAGGATCTCGGGCTCTGGCAGGGGATGGGGCTGCTCGCCACCTCGCTGCTCGGCACCGGGATCTTCGTGGTACCGGCGACTGCCGCCTCGCTGGCGGGCGGGGCCTCGCTCTGGGCCTGGTTGCTGCTGATTGCGCTGGTGCTGCCCATCGCCTTTACCTTCGCTCGCCTCGGCCGTCGCTATCCCCATGCGGGTGGCGCGCCGCACCTGATTGGCCTCGCCTTTGGCAACGGCGCCGAGCGCTTCTCCGCCTTCCTGTTTCTGGCAGTGCTGCCGGTGGGGCTGCCTGCCGCCCTGATGATTGCCGCCGGTTTCTGGCACGCCCTGTTCGAGATGGGGGAGTGGACCCTGTGGGCAATCCAGCTGCTCACCCTGCTCGGGGTCTTTCTGCTGGGGCTGCGCGGGGCGCGATCTTCCGGCAACCTGCAACTGCTGATTGCGCTCGCCATTTTGGGGCTGACCCTGCTTATCTGGTTCAAGGGGGAGGTGAGCTGGCGCGATGCAGCCCGGCCGCTACCGAGCGCGGATGAGTGGCCCCCTATGGCCACTGCGCTGGCGGTGATGTTCTGGTGTTTCGTCGGGCTGGAAGCCTTCGCCCACATGGGGGAGGAGTTCAAGCGGCCGGAGCGGGACTACCCCATCGCCCTGCTCGGCGGGGTGCTGCTGGCGGGGCTTATCTACTGGGTGCACTCGCTGGTGGTGCTCAAATATGGCCTCTACGGCGATGAGGCGAAAAACGCCACCGCAATCCCCTCTCTGCTGGCGCTGCTGTTCGGCCCCACCGCCAAGTGGCTGGTGGCGGTGCTCGGCTACCTCTCCTGCTTTGCCAGCATAAACATCTACATTCAGGGCTTTGCCCGGCTGATCTGGAGCATGGCACGGGAAGGCAAGTTGCCCCCCTCGCTGGCCGTGCTCACCGCGCGCGGCGCGCCGCTGCGGGCGCTCGGCCTAGTGCTTGCCATCTGTCTGCTCTGCATCACCCTCATCATCTGGTTGCGACTGCCGCTCGATGAGCTGATCCGCTACGCCAACGGCAACTTCGTGCTGGTCTACCTGCTCTGCATGGCGGCGGGCTGGCGTCTGCTCGGCGGGGTGGGCAAGGGGCTGGCGGGGATAAGCGTACTGCTCTGCGCTCTGGTGCTGGTGGCGCTTGCCACTCAGGTGCTCTATGCGGTGGTGCTGAGTCTTGGCTACGGCGGCTTCTCGTTGTGGCGGCGCAGACGCCGGCTGCTGACCTCTGACGATATTTGCGCCATCAAGTAGCTCCCGAAAAAAGCCCCGTAGTGCGGGGCTTGTTGTTGTCTGTCAGCGGCTTGCGGGCAGGTCGCTGCGCAAGATGGCGTAGTGGCGCAGGGAGATGAAGCCATCCCCCTTGCGTTCGCACTCCCGCGCCGTGCCCTCGTAGTGAAAACCGGCCCGCTCCATCAGACGGGCGGAGGGGAGGTTGGGCTCCTCCACCACCGCCAGCAGCCGGTGCAGGTCGGTAGTGCGGTAAGTGAGCGGCAGCCACAGCCGCAGCGCCGCGCTCATCACCCCCTTGCCCCAATGCTCGGGATAGAGCCAGTAGCCCAGCTCGGCCCGCCGATGAGTCGGGTCGGCATCGTTGTAACCGATGGCGCCGAGCGGCTCGCCCGATCGCCGGTCGCGAATGAGGTGCCAGGCGCCACTGCTGGTACGGGTCAACTCTGCATACCACGTCATCTGGGCCTGGCACGCCGTCAGGCTGTCGTAGCTGACGCCGTAGTAGGCGACGACCCGCGGATCCGACAGACCGCGGAAGATGTGGGGCAGGTCGGCGTCGGTGACCGGATCCAGCCTGATGTGGGGTTGTTGCGTTGATGTCATGGTGGCTCCTTGCGGCCAACCGGAGTTGGCCGCGTGAGTTGAGTAGTAATGGATGGATGATGCCGGCATCAGGCAAAGCCGAGCCGCTCGGCAAGGTGCGCCAGCTCGCTCTGCCACTGCTGCTGCAGGCGCGGGGTCTGGTGTCTGGGCTTGCGGGCCAGATCGGCGGCGAGCAGGGCATCGAGTTCATACCAGCGTGCCAGCAGCGCCTCTTCGTCATCTGCCTGTCCAGCCGGGGCCTTCCCCATGGCGGGGTCGGCCAGTGCCTGAGCTGTTGTGGGGAGGGCCCTGCTTGCCTTGTCTGCTGCCGGCAAGGGGGCATCGCCGAGCAGTTCGGCATAGGCCCGCTCGGCGCAGTGGGCCTCCCGGATCTGCCCGTCCCTGATCAGCCAGAAGCGGTTACAGCTGCGCTCGATCAGCTCCCGGTCGTGGGAGACAAGTAGCACGCCGCCCGGGAAGGCGGCAATCGCCTCGGCCAGCTCCTCCTTGCCTGCCAGATCCAGGTGGTTGGTGGGCTCGTCGAGCCAGAGCATGTGGTGGCTGCCGAGGGACAGGGCGAGAAACAGCAGCCGTGCCCGCTCGCCCCCGCTCAAGGTACGTACCTGCTGGCCGTGACGGGCATAAGGGAAGCCCGCCCGGATCAGCGCCTGACGCCGGGTCATCTCCGGCAGAGGTGCCAGCGGGTAGAGGGCATCGCTCAGGGGGGCGTCGTCAGACAGCTGCTGCAGCGACTGATCGTAATAGGCGATGCTGGCGCCGGGGTGGCAGTACCAGCCCGCCTGCGGGCTCTGCGCGGCCAGTTCGCGCCAGCACTGGCGAAGCAGGGAGGACTTGCCGGTGCCGTTGGCTCCGAGCAGCGCGACCTTATCTCCTGCCCGCAGCCAGAGCCCTTCGGCGCGCAGCAGCGGCGGCAATGCTGGCGCTGGCGATACGTCGAGGGTCTCCAGTCGCAGCAGCGTGTCGGCAGGCAGGCTCACTCCGCGCAGCTCGAGCCGCCAGGGGGCCTGCGCTGCCACCTGGCTCTGCTCCTCCTGCAGGCGGGCGATGCGCTTCTCCATGGATTTGGCCTGACGCACCAGCTTCTCGTTGTCATGCTCTCGCCCCCAGATGGCGAGGCGTTTGCTGCTGGCGCTCAGGCGGTCGATCTCTTTTTGCTCGTCAGCCCGGCGCAGGAGGGCCTGCTCATCCTCGGCGGCCAGCGCCGCTCGCGCCTCGCTGCAGGGCAGGGCGAAGCGGTGCAGCTCGCCATCGCGCAGGATCAGGGTCTGCTCGGTGACCCGATCCAGCAGGCGGCCATCGTGGGAGACCAGCACGAAGGCGCCGCGCCAGCCCAGCAGAAACTGCTCGAGCCAGAGCAGGGCGGGCAGATCAAGGTGGTTGCTGGGCTCATCGAGCAGCAGCAGGTTGGGTTGGCGCAGCAGGGCACGGCCTATCTGCAGTCGGCTGTGCTGGCCGCCGCTGAGTGCACTGACCGGCAGCGTGGCCTGAGCTTCCAGCTGCAACTCGGTCAGCAGCTTGTCCACCTGCCATTCGGCGGCGGGGTCGTTGCCCAGCACGTCAAACAGCACGGCGTGGGTGCTGAGGGTAGAGAGCCCGGCGGGTAGTTGCTGGGCCACGAACTCGCAGCGGCAGGCTGCGGCCTGCACGACACGGCCGGCTTGAGGCGTGCGCTCGCCCGCCAGCAGCGCCAGCAGGGTGCTCTTGCCGCAGCCGTTGGCGCCAATCAGACCGAGCCTGTCGCCTGCGCGGATGCCGAGTTCGAGATTGTCAAATAACGGAAGGTGCCCCGCACTCATCTGCAGGGAATGGGTACTCATCAGGGTTGTCATGCTCTTGCTCTCTTAAATCGCGGGATCGGATATCCCTGTCATCAGGAGCGCTGGCGACAACGGCAGAGTCGAGAAAGGTCTCGGTATGGAGGGGAGTCGGCTTTGCTCGAACCCGCTATCGCAGCGCGATGGTATGCAGGCAAGAGCAGGCAAATGTGCCGAACAGGCGGGCCGAAATGATCGGGCACGCTTGGATAACCATGTTTTACCTCCTTGTGTTTCGTTATGGCACGGTGTGGCGATTATAAGAAGAGAGCCGGATCCAGTTCAACAATTCATCATCGTTGTGGAAGGGGCTATGGAGAGGTTGCCCATATGGGCCCTCTATTCTCTATCCCAGGCCCCAAACCCCCTGTTGGATCAACTCATCGGTGATTTGTCGGCAAAAAAAGTGGGATCCAGCTCCCGTTTTGCTTAAAGTGATCCCTTCCGATCCCGGTGGTCGGAATGCCCGCAAGGATGCCCTTCAGACGTAAACAGGATGGCCTGGCCAGACTGACTCTCAGAGATGTGATTGCTCCGGTTCTCTTTTTATCTGTCACCTGTGGTGATAGCGCCTTGTTCCGTTCAGTCAGCCCGGGTTTTGCGTCTCTCTCATCGTGCATTGTCACCATCTGCAGCGAGTGAATCATGAGCGAATCGGTTTTTGAGATCCACGACTGGACCCTGAGCGTTGACGACAACATGTTGTGTCGCCCCGACCGCGAGGTCTACCTCGAACCCAGACTGGTCAATCTGTTGCGGTTTCTGGCCCACAATGCCGGCACCGTGTTTGGCCGCGATGCCCTGATCAATGAGGTGTGGGATGGCGCCGAGGTGACCGATCAGGTGGTGACCCAGTCCATCTTCGAACTGCGCAAGATCCTCAAAGATGGTCGCACCGATGCGACCGACTATATCGTCACCGTACCCAAGCGCGGCTACAAGCTGGTGGCACCGGTGCGGCCGCTGCAGGTGGTTTCCGTGGTGATGGCGGACGAGCAGCCCGCGGTCAATACCTCTCTCTCCGATAACCCGACGCTCTCCGATCTGAGCCCGCCCGCGGCTGAGCAGGATGATGATGCACAGCCCAATGTCGCCCCTTTTCCCGCCGGGCCCCTGACCCGCGCCATCTCCACCCATGCCAAGGATGCTCGCAGCCGCTGGAAGATGGTGAGTTTCGATATCTTCGTTGCCATCGTGCTGATCGCCATTGTCAGCATGCTCAGCTACCAGCACACCAGTCCCCAGGTACACGCCATGCTGGATCCCAATCTGCTGGTGTTCCGCTTCCACTCCGGCATGGATGACAACAACGAGAACGTGCGCCTCGCCGATGGCATTACCCGTGCCCTGATGGGGGAGGTGGCCGTGGCCACGCCGCTGCGGGTGCAGTACGGCGCCACCACTCTGATGGGGGGCATCATGCCCGGCAAGGAGCTGAGTGTGCGGGTCACCCGCCAGCCCCGTGGCACCTATCTCGATCTGGAGTATCGCAATATCAATACCAACCGGGTGCTGTTCAGCCATCAGTACCAGCTCAGTCGCCACAGTGTGCACGGCGTGTTGCAGGCGAGCAGCCAGGATCTGCTGCGCGCCCTCGACCAACCCGATGCCGAGCCGGGGATGGGCTGGCCGACCGATGATGCCTCCCTGATGGCGATGATGGAGGCGCAGTACTACATCAACAGCCGGGATCCGGTCGCTCTGAAGCGGGGTATCGATCTGCTGGAGCAGGCGCTGATTGCCCATCCGGATCAGCCGCTGCTGCTGGCGGAGCGCTATCTGGCGGGCGAGGCGCTGGCCACTCTGGCGGGCAAATCCGAGAGCGAGCGACTGCAGGGGATTGGCACCCATCTCGCCAGCGTGGTGCAAAACAGCGGCGCTCTCCCAGCTCGGGTGTGGGAGGCGTTGACCCTGCAGGCGATCCTCAACGGCCAGCAACAGCAGGCCAACTATCTGCTGGAGAAGGCGGCGAGTCGCGGCCGCTCGGTGCTCTATTACATACTGCAGGGCAAGCTGGCGGAGCTGGATGGTCGCCCCGAGGCGGCGGGGGATGCCTACAGTCAGGCCTTCCTGATGGAGGCGACCGAGCAGACCTATCTGCTCTGCCAGCAGCTCGGTTTCTACAGCAATATGGAGAGCCTCACCCCGGCTCTGTTCAATGCACTGGGCCAGAGCAAGGTGAAGCTCTTCTAACGCTACTGCTCTACGCTTCTATCGGCCAGCCCTGTTGTTGGCACTATCGACAGGCTGCCTTCGGGCGGCCTGTGCTGTTTCTGCTCGTTTCAATCCTGCTTCTTTGCCACCGGGGATAGTCGCTCTGGCGCGGCCCGATTTATCCCCCGCAGCTCCCCACTATCTGCCTTTGTCTTGCACGCGGCATTCGCTGCACTCGCGTTTGTTCGGCTTCACGCCGCGCACGCAGCTTGTGACATCTGCTCATTGTCGGTTGCGGGATAAGCTGTCTGTCTCGACCCATTTCTCATTGCTTACCGGTTATCGCCGTTGCGCTTTACCTCTGAGTTTGGATTGTGATGAGCCGAGCTGAGGGGCGAACAGGAGGTGAGTGGCCACTCAGGGTGATGGTCAGCTGGGCGTTCGGATGGTTACAAGGGGAGGGGGTGCATTGGGAGCTGCTTTATCGCGGGTTTATCTGGCCAAAAATATCAAGACGGCGAGATAAGGGGGTTATCAAGGGGAAAAAATGGGGCGGAAGGATATCAAGGTTTTATCAAGGCGGCTGTGTGATGTGATGTCAATTTACTGTTTTTAAATGGTTTTTATCAAAAGTAACGAGGCGGCGAAAAAAGTTGGCTCATATTTTTATCCGTTAGCTGGTCTTTATGTTTTCCGGGGATGAGAGGCCTAGTCTGTGCCCATTCTTTGGCGGGGCGTTCCGCCAAATGTGTATGTGACGACCCGACCTTTTATAGAACCGGAGATCTTATGTCCCTAGATACGAGCAAGAAGATTGGCCTTATCGCCTGTACAGGTGTGGTGGCCGGCAACATGATGGGGAGTGGCATCGCGCTGCTGCCTTCGGCACTGGCCACCATCGGCTCCATCTCTGTCTTTAGCTGGGCAATCTGTCTGGTAGGCGCCATGGGCCTCGCCTTTGTCTTCGCCCGCCTTGCAACCAAGAACCCGCAAGAGGGTGGCCCCATTGCTTACGCTGGCGAGATCTCTCCGGTGTTCGGTTTCCAGACCGGAGTGCTCTATTACCACGCCAACTGGATCGGTAACCTGGCCATCGCCATTACCGGCGTCTCCTACCTCTCGGTCTTCTTCCCCATTCTCAACAGCCCAATTCCGGCCGCCGCAGCCACCATCGCTGCCGTCTGGATCTTCACCTTCGTCAACCTGCTTGGCGGTAGCTGGGTGAGCCGACTCTGTACTCTGGGTCTGGTGCTGATCTTGCTGCCGGTTGTCGGTACTGCGGTGATGGGCTGGGGTCATTTTGATGCCACAGTCTACAGCCAGAACTGGAACACCACCAGCGGCAGCGACCTGCATGCGGTCATCAGCGCCGTGCTGATCTGCCTCTGGTCCTTCGTCGGTGTTGAATCTGCCGCCGTCTCTTCCGGCATGGTGAAGAACCCCAAGCGCACCGTACCGCTCGCTACCATGCTGGGTACCGGTATCGCGGGTGTTATCTACATCCTCTCTACCCAGGTGATCAGCGGCATGTTCCCGGCCGGTGAAGTGGCTGCCTCCGGTGCACCGTTTGCCATGGCCTCTTCCGCGATCTTCGGTAGCTGGTCTGCGCCGTTTGTCTCTGCCTTCACCGCCCTGGCCTGCTTCACCTCGCTGGGCTCCTGGATGATGCTGGTGGGCGAGGCGGGCAAGCGTGCCGCCAACGACGGCAACTTCCCGAAAATCTACGGTGAAGTGGACAAGAACGGCGTGGCCAAGAAGGGTCTGATCCTGGGCTCCCTCAAGATGACTGCCCTGATGGTTGGCCTGACCGCCTTCACTTCTCAGTCCGCTCACGCTGCTGATCTCTTCAACGTGCTCACCACAGATGCGGTGTTGCTGACCATGCTGCCCTACTTCTACTCCAGCATTAACCTCATTCGCTTTGAGGGCATGACCTCCCGCAGCATCGGCGCGATGATCTTCTCCGGTGTGGCCTGTGTCTTCTGTCTGGTGGCCCTGATGGGTGCCAAGGGTTCCAACCTTACCGCTACCTTCGTGGTGTCGCTCATCATCCTGATGTTCTACGCCAAAAAACAGGGTCTGCGTCAGCACGACGCCCTGCTCAACGAGCAACCTAGCAACTAATTCCCCTTTTATCTTCCGAGCGCTCTTCACTCACCATCCCTGATGGAGAGCGCCCCTTTACGTGTGGAGCATTACGATGAATATCATTGCCATCCTCAACCACCTGGGCGTTTTCTTTAAAGAAGAACCCATTCGCCAGCTGCAAGCCTCCCTCGAGCGCAAGGGTTTCGAAGTTGTTTATCCGGTCGATGTGGCCGACCTGCTGAAACTGATTGAGAAGAACCCCCGCGTTTGCGGCGCCATCTTCGACTGGGACAAATACTCTCTGGGCCTGTGCAAGGAGATCCATGATCGCAACGAGAAGCTGCCGATCTTCGCCTTCGCCAACGACCAGTCCACCCTGGATATTCACCTGACCGACCTGCGTCTGAACGTGCACTTCTTCGAGTACCGTCTTGGCATGGCCGATGACATCGCCCTCAAGATGGGTCAGGCCACTCAGGAGTATCAGGACGCCATCCTGCCGCCGTTCACCAAGGCACTGTTCAAGTACGTGGAAGAGGGTAAATACACCTTCTGTACTCCGGGTCACATGGGCGGTACCGCCTTCCAGATGAGCCCGGCCGGCAGCATCTTCTATGACTTCTATGGCCCGAACGCGTTCAAGGCTGACGTCTCCATCTCCATGCCGGAGCTGGGCTCCCTGCTGGATCACTCTGGTCCGCACAAGGAAGCAGAAGAGTACATCGCCCGTACCTTCAACGCCGATCGCTCCTACATCGTTACCAACGGTACCTCCACTGCCAACAAGATCGTCGGCATGTACTCCGCGCCGGCCGGCAGCACAGTGCTGGTTGACCGCAACTGCCACAAGTCGCTCACTCACCTGATGATGATGAACGACGTGACGCCGATCTACTTCCGTCCGACCCGCAACGCCTACGGCATTCTGGGCGGTATCCCGCAGAGCGAATTCAGCCGCGACACCATCGCTGCCAAGGTTGCCGCGACACCGGGTGCCCAGGCTCCCCGTTACGCCGTCGTCACCAACTCCACCTATGATGGCCTGCTCTACAACACCGGCTTCATCAAGGAGAGTCTGGATACCCCTTACATCCACTTCGACAGTGCCTGGGTCCCTTACACCAACTTCAGCCCGATCTATGAAGGCAAGTGCGGCATGAGTGGCGAAGCGATGCCGGGCAAGGTGTTCTATGAAACCCAGTCCACCCACAAGCTGCTGGCAGCCTTCTCCCAGGCCTCGATGATCCACATCAAGGGTGACGTGGAGGAAGAGACCTTCAACGAAGCCTTCATGATGCACACCTCTACCTCGCCGCAGTACGGCATCGTGGCCTCGACCGAGATCTCCGCTGCCATGATGCGTGGCAACACCGGCAAGCGTCTGATCAAGGACTCCATCGATCGCGCCATCTCCTTCCGCAAAGAGATCAAGCGTCTGCGTGATCAGAGCGAAGGCTGGTTCTTCGACGTATGGCAGCCGGACAACATCGACACCGTCGAGTGCTGGAAGCTGGATCCGAAAGATGACTGGCACGGTTTCAAGGACATCGATGACAACCACATGTACCTGGATCCGATCAAGGTCACCCTGCTGACCCCGGGTATGGGTCGTGATGGCAAGCTGCTGGAGAAGGGCATCCCTGCCTCTCTGGTCTCCAAGTTCCTGGACGAGCGCGGCATCGTGGTCGAGAAGACCGGTCCTTACAACATGCTGTTCCTCTTCTCCATCGGTATCGATCAGTCCAAGGCGATGCAGCTGCTGCGCGCCCTGACCGAGTTCAAGCGTGGTTATGACCTGAACCTGACCATCAAGAACATCCTGCCGAGCCTCTATCGTGAAGACCCGAGCTTCTACGAAGGGATGCGCATTCAGGAGCTGGCCCAGAGCATCCACGATCTGACCTGCAAGTACCGTCTGCCGGAGCTGATGTTCAAGGCGTTTGACGTGCTGCCGGAGATGAAGATGACCCCGCACGCTGCATGGCAGCAAGAGCTGGCGGGCAATCTGGAAGAGGTGCCGTTGCGTGACATGGTTGACCGCATCAGCGCCAACATGATCCTGCCGTACCCGCCGGGAGTTCCGTTGGTTCTGCCGGGCGAGATGGTGACCCAGGATTCTCTGCCGGTGCTCGAGTTCCTCGAGATGCTGTGCGAGATCGGTGCCCACTACCCAGGCTTCGAGACCGACATCCACGGCCTCTATCGTCAGGCCGATGGCAGCTACACCGTCAAGGTGCTGCGTTAATCGACAGTGACAACAGTCGAAAGTGACAACAACGGGCCGCAAGGCCCGTTTTTCCCTCCGGAATTCCTGTTCTTATTGCGTGAGTCGCCAACCATGAAGCGAGTGCTCTCCATTCAATCCCACGTAGTCTTTGGCTGTGCCGGCAACAGCGCCGCCGTTTTTCCCATGCGTCGCCTCGGGATCGAGGTGTGGCCGATGAACACGGTGCAGTTCTCCAACCACACCCAATACAGCGAAGGCTGGCAGGGGATGGTGATGCCTGGCGGCCATATCCGTCAGCTGGTAAACGGCCTGGCGGAGATCGGTGTGCTGGCCGAGTGCGATGCGCTGCTGAGCGGCTACCTCGGCTCGGCCGAACAGGGGGAGGAGATCCTGGCGGCGGTGGCCCGGCTCAAGGCGCTCAATCCGGCCGCGATCTATTTTTGCGACCCCGTGATGGGTCACCCCGACAAGGGGTGCATAGTGGCACCCGGCGTCGCCGATTTTCTGAAACATCGGGCACTGGCCTGCGCCGATATGTTGGCCCCCAATCTGCTGGAGCTGGAACAGCTCACCGGCCGCGATATCCGCAATGTGCCTGAGGCCATCGAGGCGTGCCAGCAGCTGCGCGCGCAAGGGGTCAAGCTGGTGATGGTCAAGCATCTGGGCAAGGCCGGTTTTGCCATGGACCGCTTCGAGATGCTGCTGGTGTGCGAGGAGGGGACCTTTCATCTCTCCCGCCCGCTCTACCCTTTTGCCCGCCACCCCATCGGGGTGGGGGATCTGCTGAGCGCCACCATGCTGGCCAATCTGCTGGCCGGTTGCAGCCCGGTAGCGGCGTTCGAACTTACCAACGCCAGCGTTGATGCCGTGCTGGCTCGCACCTGGCTGGCGGGGGCCTACGAGTTGCAACTGGTGGCGGCCCAGCATGAGATGGCGCTGCCGCAGGTCTCCATTCGGGCGACCCGCCTCTGAGCTGTTTGCGCCAACAGCAAAAACAACAAAGCCCTGATCATCAGGGCTTTTTATATGTCAGATGTCGGGAGAGGGCTTAGTCCTGCGGGCTTTTGAGCGCCTTGACCACATCCTCTTTGGGCTCCAGCTCCTTGACCTGATTGAAGATCTCCAGCTCCCCTTGCGGGCTGACGGTGTAGGCATCGGCATCCTGATAGCTGCCGCTGCCGGCGCTCTCGATGATGACCACCAGCTCGGGCTGCTTGTCGCCATTCAAATCGACCAGTTTCAGCTCCCGGATAAAGCCGTTGCGGGCCATCACCTTGCCATCCTGAAACTCATCCAGTGGAAACTGGGCGTTCTGGCCCGAATAGAGCCGCACGTCATAGCTGCCGATGGAGGCGGGCTCACCGGCCCCCTGCTCCACCCGGATCACCTGCCCGGAGGGGAGGGTCAGCTGCTTGCTAAATCCCTCTTCGGCTTGTGCCGCCAGCGGCAGGGTCAGCAGCCCTGCCATCATCAATGCTCTGTTCATCTTGCAACCTCTTGCTGTCTCTTGAGTGCGGGCTCCCGGGGAGCCCGCCGTGATGCTGTTACCAGATCTTCACCCGCTTCTGGGGTGGCAGATAGAGCTTGTCCCCCGGCTGGATGTTGAATGCCTCGTAGAAGGCGGGAATGTTCGGCACCACGCCGTTGACCCGGTACTCGGGGGGCGAGTGGGGGTCGGAGCGCAGCAGCATCTGCATCAGCTCGGGGCGATACATCCCCTTCCACACCTGCGCCCAGCCGAGGAAGAAGCGCTGTTCGCCGGTGAAGCCGTCCAGCACCGGTGCCTCCTTGCCATCCAGCGACAGCTCGTAGGCTTTGTGGGCGATGGTGAGACCGCCCAGATCGCCGATGTTCTCCCCCAGGGTAAACTGGCCGTTGACGAACTGGCCGTTGATGGGCTCGAAGCGGTTGTACTGGGCCACCAGACGGCTGGTGCGGAAGCGGAACTCCTTGAGATCCTGCGGCGTCCACCAGTCGCGCATCATGCCGTCACCGTCGGATTTGGCCCCCTGATCATCAAAACCGTGGCCCATCTCGTGGCCAATGACCCCGCCGATGGCGCCGTAGTTGACCGCATCATCCGCCGTCATGTCGAAGAAGGGGGGCTGCAAAATGGCCGCTGGGAAGACGATCTCGTTGTTGCTCGGGTTGTAGTAGGCGTTCACCGTCTGCGGCGACATGTGCCACTCGTCCCGGTCGACCGGCTTGCCGAGGCGCGCCAGACTGTCTGCGTATTCAAAGGCTTGCGAGCGTTGCAGGTTGCCCACCAGATCATCCGGTTTGATGGTGATGGCGCTGTAATCCTTCCACTTGTCGGGGTAGCCGATCTTGGGGCGGAACTTGGCCAGCTTCTCGAGTGCCTGCGCCTTGGTCTCGGGCGACATCCAGTCGAGCTCCTTGATGCTCTGACCGTAGGCGGTGCGCAGGTTCTCAACCAGCTGCTCCATCCGCTCCTTTGCTGCTGGCGGGAAGTAGCGGGCCACATAGAGCTGGCCGACTGCTTCACCCAGATGATCGTTCAGCACCCCGAGTGCCCGCTCCCAGCTGGCGCGCTGCTTGGGCGTGCCGCTCAATGTGGTGCCGTAGAAGGCGAAGTTGGCGCGGTCGGTCTCGCTGTCGAGATAGGGGGCGTAGTCGGTCAGCAGTTGCCACTTGAGGTAGGCCTGCCAGTCGGCGATGGGGGTCTGGGCCATCACCTGATCCAGCGCGCTCAGATAGGTCGGCTGACCGATGATGAGCTCCGGCTGGCCAGCGATGCCCGCGGCATTGAGATAAGCCTGCCAGTCGAGGTGGGGGGCGAGCCGTGCCAGTTCGCTGACGGGGCGCTTGTTGTAGTTCTTCTCCCGATCCCGCAGCGCGACGTTGTCCCACTGGATGGTGGCGAGCCGGGTTTCGAGGGCCAGAATCCGTTTGGCCTTGCCGCTCGGATCAGACTCACCGAGGCGGCTCAGCATGGCGGCGATATGCTGCTGGTACTTCTGGCGCAGGGCCTGACTCTCGGGATCCTGCTTGAGGTAGTAGTCCCGATCCGGCAGCCCCAGTCCACCTTGATAGAGGTAGACCGCATAGCGGTCGGGGGACTTGGCATCGGCGTCGATCCAGATGCCAAACGGCGCGCCGCCGCCCATGCGGCCCGACTGGGCAAAGGCACGGGCCAGCGCGGCCTGATCACCGATCCGATCGATGTCGGCCAGCGTCGGTGCCAGCGGGGTGAGCCCCTTGGCGTCACGGCCAGCCTGATCCAGATAGCTGGCGTAGAGATCGCGGATCTGCTGGGTCGGCGTGCCGGTGGCGGCCTCCTGCTTGGCCAGCCCCTCGACCAGCACCCGCACATCGGCGAGGGATTTGTCCCGCAGCATGTAGAAGGCGCCATCGGCGGGGCGATCGTCGGGGATCTTGGCGGTGGCGAGCCACTTGCCATTGACGTAGCGGAAGAAGTCATCGCCGGGTTTGACCTGGGTGTCCATATTGGCCAGCGCCAGCCCGGAGTGTTTGGGGGAGTCTTGCGGTGCCTGACTGCAGCCAGCCAGCAGTGCCAGTCCAATCAGGCCGGCCAGTAAGCTTTTCTTATTGTTCATCTTGTTTGATTCCAATTCGGATTGTTTGCTTCCCTGCCCATCTTCCTTGCTCCAACCGGTTGTGCGACCGCCTTGCGGCCAGCCTGGTGGAGAGGGCGGGCGAGCCTCACTCTAGCAGCAGGGTTGCAGCTTGATAAGCCCGACTCTGCTAAGATCGGCCGGTTCGTTTTGGGGAAGCCTATGATTTCTCATCTTTATTCTCGCTTTTGTCTGACTATGCCAGCGCCGGAAGGTTCCATCGGTCTGCTGGTGGCCTTCAGTGGCGGCCTCGACTCTACCTTGCTGCTGGTGCTGGCGGCGCAGTATGCCCGCGAGCACGGCCTGCCACTTCGCGCCCTGCACGTGCACCACGGCCTCAGTCCCCATGCCGATGAGTGGGTCGCTCATTGTGAAGCCGTGTGTCAGCAATTGGCGGTGGAGCTGCTGGTCGAGCGGGTGACTCTGGCCCGCGGCAATGGCGAGAGTCTGGAGGCGCAGGCGCGCACAGCCCGTTACCAGCGGCTGACCGCCCGGATGCGGGAGGGGGAGTGGCTGCTCACCGCCCACCATCAGGACGATCAGCTGGAGACCCTGCTGCTGGCCCTCAAGCGCGGCGCCGGTCTGCGTGGACTGGCGGGGATCCTGCCAAGCCAGCCCTTTGCTGGCGGTCTGCTGCTGCGGCCGCTGCTCGATATGAGTCGCGCCGAGCTGGCCGAGGCGGCAGCGAGCCTCCCCTTTGGCTGGGTGGAGGATGAGAGCAATCTGGACGTGAGTTATGACCGCAACTTTTTGCGCCAGACGCTTATCCCCCAACTCAAGGCGCGCTGGCCCGCCATGGCCCAGACCGCGGCACGCAGCATGGCCCTGTGCGCCGAGCAGGAGGCGCTGCTGGATGAGTTGGCCGAGAGCGACTGGCAGCTGGCGGGCGAGGGGGAAGCGCTCCATATCGGCCCGCTGCACGCCCTTTCACCCACCCGGCGCAACAACCTGCTGCGCTACTGGATCCGCCGTCAGGGGGGGGAGATGCCATCCCGTGAGCAGCTTGCCCGGCTCTGGCAGGAGGTAGCGTTGGCGCGCGGCGATGCCAATCCCCGGCTCAACTGGGGGCGCCAGAGCTGCCGTCGTTTTCAGGAGCGACTCTATCTGGTGAGCCCTGATCTGCAACCTTGCCATCAGGTGTTGCCGGTCACAGTGGGTGAGCCGCTGACCCTGCCGGACGGGTTGGGTGAGCTGGTGGTGCGCATGGCGGAGCACGGCGAGGGGCTGCTGCGCCCCCCCCGAGCGGATGAACCCCTCTCGGTGCGTTTTCAGGTGGCGCCCGGGATCCCCCTCAAACCGGTGGGGCGAAGCGGTAGTCGGCGGATGAAGAAGCTGCTGCAGGAGTATGGCGTGCCTTCGTGGCAGCGGGGGCGCATTCCCATCCTCTACTATGGCGAGCAGGTGGCGGCGGTGGTGGGGCTCTTTGTCTGCGACGGTTTTATGGCACAGGGGGCCGGGCTGGTGTGCCACTGGCAGGGGAGCGGTGCAGCCCCGGTTCTACCCGAGCAGGATCTTGCCTGAGGTGAGCTCGGTGTGAGGGGGGATTAGCCCCAAAAAAAGAAGCTCCGGTCACATGGCTCGCATGTGCCGGAGCAAAGAAGAGTTCGGGATTATTCGTTAGGGCTGGCCTTGCCTGCTTTCTTGCGGGCGTAGAGGTGACTGTCGGCTGCCTCGTAGAGGCTCGGCACATCGACCCCGGATTGCCAGCTGGCGGCGCCAAGGCTGCATCCGACCGAGAAGGTGCTGAGCTCCTTGTTGGTCATCAACATATGCTGCAGTCGCAGCCAGACCGGACGCCACGCCTCGGGTTCGGCCGGTTGCAGCAGCAGGGCAAATTCATCTCCCCCGAGCCGGAAGGCTTGATCCGTACTGCGGATGCACCCTTTGAGCAGCTGGGCGAAGCGGCTCAGCACCAGATCCCCCACCGGATGACCCCAGGTGTCATTGATCTGCTTGAAGCGATCGAGATCCAGCAGCACCAGCACCAGACCGTGAGGCTCGCGGCTGTGCTGCTCGATGGCGCGGCCGATGGCCTCGTCAAAGTAGGAGCGGTTGCCAAGGCCGGTCAGGTGATCGAGCCGGACCAGCTGATCCAGTTTTTCCAGCCGCAGATAGAGGGGCAGCAGCAGGCAGAGCAGCTGATGGTATTGCATCAGTACCCGTTGCTGGCTGCCGCTCAGCGGATGTTCCAGCTCGTAGTGGAGCTGGCCGAGCAGCTGGCCATGCTGACCGCGCAGCTCGAACGGATAGTTGTGCAGGTTGAGGGTGGCCAGCGGCGGGTGCTGGATCAGCACATGGGGCTGGCCACAATCGAGGTAGAGACCGTGGATCCTGACAATTCTTGCCGCACGATCGGCAAAAGTTGTCAGCAGACCGCCGAGATCGCTCTGCCCCAACAACTGCTCGAGCAACTGGTTGCGTTCAACGCTGGGCAACGGCGTGAGCCGCTCCATCTGGCGAACCCACTGCTCGATGCCATGGCTAAAGCCATTAAGTGACGACGTATTTTCCATGGTCTTCCACCTGTAACACCTGACTACTGTCTCCTCCCTGCAATTGGCATGCCCAATATATCTTTCCTGCCCGCCAGATCGGCTGACTAAGCTTAAGTCGATAAAAGGAGAGGGAAATTTGTACACCGACCTGTTGATCCTGCTGTTCGCCGCTGTTCTGCTGGTGGCAACTTTCCGGCGCCTCGGCTTGCCGGTCATCCTTGCCTACCTGATTGCCGGCGTCTTGCTCGGGCCCCACGGGCTGGCGGTGATCACCGGTCAGTCGATCATGCAGACCATTGCCGAGCTGGGGATCGTCTTTCTGATGTTCTCGCTGGGGCTGGAGTTCTCCCTGCCGAAATTGCTGGCGATGCGCCGGTTGGTGCTGGGGGTCGGGATGTTGCAGGTGCTGCTCACCTCGTTGTTCTTCTTCGCCATCGGCTGGTGGTGGGGGCTGGGTCTGGCCCAGTCGCTGGTGGTGGCGGGGACGTTGGCACTCTCCTCGACGGCGGTGGTGATCAAGCAGCTCGGCGAGCAGAAGCAGCTTCATACCCGCCGCGCCCAGTTGGGGGTGAGCGTGCTGCTGTTTCAGGATCTGGCAGTGGTGCCCCTGCTGGTGATGATCCCGATCCTCGCCCAGCCGGAAGTGCAAGGGAGCGCCCTAGCCGCCGAGATCGCCTGGGCCACCCTCAAGGGGCTGTTTGCTCTCTTCACTCTGCTGGCGGTGGGCAAGTGGTTGCTGCCGCTGCTGTTTCACGAGGTGGCGCGGGCCCGCTCCGACGAGCTTTTTGTGCTGAGCGCCCTGCTGGTGGCGCTGCTGGCTGCTTACATGACCCATTCGCTGGGGTTGTCGATGGCGCTGGGGGCGTTTCTGGCGGGGATGATGCTGGGGGAGTCCCACTACCGTCATCAGCTGGAGGTGGACATCAAGCCCTTTCGCGATGTGCTGATGGGGCTCTTCTTTATCACCATCGGTATGGCCATGGAGTGGGAGCTGGTGGCGCGTGCTTGGTGGCAGGTGCTGATCTGCGTGGTGCTGCTGGTGCTCTGTAAATCCTTGCTGGTGCTGCTGGCCGGGCGTCTGATGGGGGAGCGCAAGCGCGACAGCATGGCCGCCGGCATCATGCTCAGTCAGGTGGGGGAGTTCGGCTTCGTGCTGCTGGCACTGGCGCTCCACCACGGCCTGCTGGATCAGCAGCTGGTCTCCCTGCTCATCGGCATCGGCATCATCTCCATCGCCATGACCCCCTGGCTGGTGACTCAGGCCCATTCGCTGGCCCGCAGCCTGACCGATCCGGCGCTGCTTACTCGCTCCGAGGTAGCACAGTCGGGCCTGAGCAAAAACCAGCACGTCATCATCGCCGGCTTTGGCCGGGCGGGGCAGACCTGTGCCCGCTTTCTCAAGATCGAGGAGATCCCCTTTCTGGCCCTCGATCTTGACCCGGAGCGGGTGAGCGAGGCCAAGCTGGCGGGGGAGCAGGTGGCCTTTGGCGATGCCAGTCGCCGCGATATTCTGCTGGCCGCCGGGTTGTTGCGGGCGCGGCTGGTGATCATCACCTTCGATGATCGCAAGCGGGTGGAGGCGATGCTGGCACTGATCCGCGAACTGGCGGGGGATCTCAAGGTGCTGGTGCGCACCCGGGATGACAGTTTTCTGGAGCAGTACAAGCAGGCGGGGGCTTTCGAGGTGATCCCCGAATCCCAGGAAGGGGCCCTGATGCTGGTCTCCCACCTGCTGCTCAATTGCGATATCCCCATCGGTCGGGTGATCCGCCGGATGGAGCTGGAGCGCAGCAGTCAGTATCGCTTCCTGCACGGCTTCTACTGGGGGGATCAGAGTGCCAGCAATCTGGAGGCAGATCAGCTGCTTGAACGCCTCCATCCGCTGTTGCTGCACGATCAGGCGTGGGCGGTAGGCCGTGAAGTGCGCGAGCTGCCGCTCGATGAGGTGCGGATCAAGGAGGTGCAGCGCGGGGATCAGAGTCTGGAGCCCAGACCCGAGCTGGTGCTGGCGGCCGGTGACCGACTGATCCTGTTTGGTACCGTGGTGGCGATGGAGCAGGCGGAGCAGCGTTTGCTGGAGGGGCGCTGAGTCCCCTTGCACTCATCGGCCGCCCCCTTTATTCCCGTTCTTTTGGTAGCCCTTCGATATCGAGGAAGGCGACGACTCTCTCCCGCTCCCTCAGGGTGTCCTGATAGCCCAGCTTGATCAGCTGCTGACAATAACCCGGATAGAACATCAAAAAGCTGGCCAGACTGCTGGTCTCATCCCCCTTCACACCCAGCACCCGCAATAGCCGGCGCAACTTTAGCGGCAGTTTGCGCAGGTAGGCCAGTGCGATGGTGTCGAGATCCTGACTCGGTTTCAGCACGCAGGTCTCCACCCGCTTCAGCTTTAGGCGGTTGCGTTCCCGCTCCGGGATAAGATCCAGAGTCTGGTTGATGCGCCACAGCCGCTCCAGATCGGAGTTGAGGGTGTCGGTAAAGACTGTATCGAGCAGATGGCTGGCGATATTGGAGCTGGTGAGATGGCCGTGATGATGGGTCGGCGCCGAGTGGGCCGGCGGATCCAGGGTGATCAGCAGGATCCGCTCCGCCCCCAGATGGATGGCGGGGCTGAGCGGGCTCAGCTGGTGGATGGAACCGTCGCCGTAGAATTTCTCGCCGATCCGGGTGGCCGGAAAGACAAAGGGCAACGCCGAGGAGGCGAGCAGGTGCTCCGATGTAAGCACGGTGCGTACACCGCGCCGTCTCGCCCGCTCCCATGGATGATGGTCGGCCCGCCCCTGAAAGAAGGTGGTGGAGAGGCCGTCATCGTAATCCGACGCCGTGATGGCCAGTGCCTCCAGACTGCCGTAGAGGATGTTGTCATCAATGCGGTGATAGTCGATGAGTTGATCCAGCAGGCGGTGCAGCGGCGCGTTGTCAAAGAGGTGAAAGGCGTGGTTGGTGTGGGGATTGATCAGCCCTGCCGACCCCTCGTACATCAGCCGCCACAGCAGGCGCCCCGGGTGAAAATCGAAGATGTGGTGAGTCTCGAAACGGCGCCAGACCCACTCCAGCTTGCGCACCCCCAGATGGAAGCAGGAGGCGTAGCAGGCGAGCGCGGTGACGTTGATGGCCCCCGCCGAAGTGCCGCACAGGATGGGAAAAGGGATGCCGAGATTGCGCGGGTAGAGCTCCGCAATCGCCTTGAGGGCGCCGACCTGATAGGCGGCGCGAGCACCGCCACCGGTGAGCAACAACGCTGTATTGGGTCTGGCCATATGCTGGCGCCTTATTGTGTCCTGATAAGAATGTTCCCACTGACAAATTAACTATAAGGCGCTGTATCAAATATAAAAACGGGCGCTGGCCCGTTTTTTTCATGGCCCCATGTCAAAGGGCGCGGTGAGGATTTTCCGGTCGAGCCAGCTGATCGAAGGCGGCGAATACCGGGGCGCTGGCGAGGATACGACCGTGGCCCAGACCCCGGGTGCTCACCAGCCGGGTATGACCATCCTGACTGGCCCGCAAGGAATCGCCGTGCGGGGCAAATCTGTCCTCCTCGTCGTGCACTATCATCGCCGCACCGCTGCGACTGGCGAGGCGGCCCAGTGGATCGACCGTGCTCAAGGGGTGTTGGTACTCTTGCTCAATCTCCTTGACCACCGCATCGAACAACCGGATGGAGTAGCCGGAGCGCGCCACCATGCCGTAGAGCTGGGGCACATAGTCGAGCACTGGCGAAATCAACAGCAGCGGCAGGGTATCGATACCCGGCTGACGGCTGGAGAGGGTGACGGCGCCCCCCATGCTGTGGGCGATGATCCCGTGCAGCGGGCCTACTTCGCTGGCCAGCTTGGTCGCCAGCTCGTCGAAGGCGCGCACGAAGCGGGGCAGATGGCCAGTGTTGCCTGCGCTCTGGCCGTGGGCCGGATGATCGTAGGCAATGGCGGTGAAACCCTGCGCGGCGATATGGCTCATCAGCGGATAGAACTGGCTGGCGCTGCCGGACCAGCCGTGCATCAGCAGCCACAGCGGCCCCTGACCTAGCCGATAGCTCATCAATACCCCTTCGCTGGTATGGACGGCCTGCTTCACCAGACCGGCAGGTTCGTGGCCACCCCGCTGGTTGCGCTGGGGGGTCAGCAGCAACTTGCTGGCGGTGCGCTTGGCATGGGTGGGGGCGAGTCTGTGGTGTAAGCGGGTGCCGATCCCCAGCAGCCATTTGCTCGGGCTAAAGCGGCGGGTGTTGAAGTAGATCTTGCTGCTCATGGTCATCCTGTGGTTTTTATGTGCGAACGGTCGTGCTTTTTTGTCGGTTTTTAAAAAGTCGTGTTGAACGGATGCCAAAACATCAGCGCCAGCTGCTCAGCAGAGCGTCCACTTCGGGCCAGAAGTGGCGGGCCGGATCCTGACACAGTTCGAGATCGTTGAACACCTGATCCGCCAGATAGAGGCCATAGAGGCGATAAACGGCGCGCCAGGGATCCATCTCCCGTCGCCACTCACCAGCGGCCTGCCCCTGCATCACCTGACGGGCCAGATAGTCGAGCCAGAAGCGCACCAGTTGCCGGGCGGCTTGCTGCACGGGGCTCTTTTGCTCATGGCCATCCTGCACCGAGGTCCAGGCGTCGAGGAACATGCAGCGTCCGGCGAAGCAGTGGTTCCACGCCTGCCAGGCGCGCAGCAGGGCGATCAGCTTGTCGTGCTGGCTCTGGTGCTCCTGCTGGCGTACCGGCTGGATCACCCGCAGCCGGAACACCTCGGCGGCGTACTCCAGCACGGCGATCTGCAGGTTGTCGCGGGATTGAAAGTGGGCAAACAGGCCGCTTTTCGACATCTCGCAGGCGCTGGCCAGCGAGCCTATGGTCAGGCTCTCCAGCCCTTGCTGGCTCGCCTGCTCAAAGGCGGTCTGCAAAATGGTTTCCCGGGTCAGGCGCCCTTTACTCATCCTTCTCTCCTCGTTGGCGCTGGCAGCATAAAGTACGATCGTGCTAATTGTCGAGCAACAAATAGCCAGCATGGCTGGCTATCTCATCTGGCCTGTGTCGCCGCGTTCGGGGCTCAGCTCTCCTTGATATCGAGCTGTTGCAGGGCGATGACCGCCTGAGTGCGGTTTTTGACGCCCAGTTTTCTGAAGATGGCGGTGATATGGGCCTTGATGGTGGCCTCGGAGACGTTGAGCTCCCAGGCGATCTGTTTGTTGAGGCTGCCATCGCGCAGCATGATCAGCACCTTGTATTGCTGGGGGGTAAGGCTGGCCAGCTTGCTGGCGAAATCGGGGCCATCTTCCGATTCGGGATGGAGCGAGATGCCTTCCGGCACCCAGTTATCCCCCCCGATCACCGTATTGAGGGCGTTGACCAGCTCCTTCATCGGTACCGATTTGGGAATGAAGCCGAGCGCCCCGAGCCGCAATACCTGCTGGATGATGGCCGCATCTTCCGAGGCGGAGACCACCACGATGGGCAGGTCGGGATACTGGCCGCGCAGGTGGGCCAGCCCCTCGAAGCCATTGGCTCCCGGCATCTTGAGATCGAGCAGCAACAGGTCAACTTCGGGGTGCTCGCCGAGCAGGCTGGTCAGGCTGTCGATGGAGTCCGCTTCCAGCAATTGAGCGTCGTTGATGGCCATGTGCACCGCTTGGTAAAGGGCGCCCCGAAACAGGGGGTGGTCATCTGCGATGACGATGGTAAATTGGCTGTCCATATTTCGGTTAATGGCTCACATTGTTGCTAACTGATTGTTTTGAAAAATCAAACTAGCATCGCTCACCAAGAGGGTCAAACCCGCCGGTGCGCAAATGTGAAGCGACCATCGGATGTTTTGCCATCAAGGGCAGGCAGGCCGGTCGCAGGCAACTCATGCAGGAGGCAACAGATGGGTTCCTTGGTATTGGCGGTGGGCACCGGCTCCACCTGGGCGATGCGGGCGGCACTGGTGCTCGCCATGAGCGGGTTGACGTGGCAGGAGCAGGTGTTCGATCTGGAGGATGCCAAGTCGCTGGCGCGGCTCAAGCGGCTGGCACCGGCCGGTCTGGTGCCCTGGCTCGAACACGATGGCGTGCGGGTTCACGACTCGCTGGCCATCGCCGAATATGTTCACGAGCTCTGTCCCGACCGCCAGCTCTATCCCGTTTCGCTGGCCGAGCGGGCACTGGCTCGCAGCCTCTGCGCCGAGCTACACGCGGGATTTCGGCAGATCCGTTCTCTGCTCCCCTTCTTTCTTGGGGCGCCAACCCGTATCGATCCCCCGGTGGAGGCGGTCGGTGAGCTGGCCCGTTTGCAGGAGATCTGGTCGCAGACGCGGGGCCCCTTCTACTTTGGCGAGGCGGGCATTGTCGATGCCTTCTATGCGGTGATGGCCTACCGGCTGGCCAGCTACGGCATCCTGTTGCCCGGTCAGGCCGGAACCTATCAGCAGGCGCTGCTGGCCTGGCCCCTGTGGCAAGAGATGTTGGTCAAAGCTCGCCTGCAGTGGCCGGAGGCAGCGCGCCAGTCACAGTGAACCGTGGCAGATGGATAAACGAGAGAGGGGAGCCAGTGGCTCCCCTCTCTGCTGCTGGTCAATGTGGCTTAAGGGTTACTTCTGCCGGCCGGCAAAGACCACCACCACCTTGTCATCCCCCTTCTCCCGCACAAAGGCGTAGGGGGCATCCGAGAGTTTCTGGTGGCTGCCTGCCGCAATGGCCGGATGGGCGGCGCGGAACTGGCCCAGTTGCTGCCAGTGCTTGACCAGCTCAGCCTTGTCTCCGCTGGCCAGCTCCTGCCAGTTCATATCCGAGCGCAGCGCCTGATCGAACACCCCGCCATCCTTGGCCAGCCCGCGGCCGGACTCGTCGCCGTAGTAGAGCTGGATGCCGCCTGGCAGCAGCATAAAGCTGTTGGCGACCCGGCGCTGTAGCGGCACATCCTGATAGTCGCCAAAGAACAGCTTGGTGTCGTGGGAGCTGATGTAGCTCAACACGTTGAACTCGGGATCCTGATTGATGCGGCTGGCGTAGCTGGCATAGGTGGGCTCGGCGCTGGCCATGCACTGGGCCTGTGACAGGGCGAATTCGCGCTGATAGTCGAAGTTGATCAGGGAATCGAAGCCGTTCTGATACCAGAAATCCTTGGCGACCCCGTGATCCCACACCTCACCCACCATGTAGAAGGGCAGAGCGTCGAGGGCCTTGTCCGGGTTGGTGGCTTTCCACTCCTTGAGTGCAGCGGTGCCCGCCTGCTTGAGCTTGGCCCACACTTCGGGCTCCAGATGCTTGACTGTGTCGGCCCTAAAACCGTCGATACCAAAGCGGCGCACCCAGTCGGTGTGCCAGGCGATGAGATAGTCGCTCACGGTAGCGTCGGGCAGCGCCTTGGCGAGGGTATCCTTTTTCGCGGCCAGCAATGGCGGCAGCCCTACCGGTTTGGCCGATTCGGTGAGAAAGTCCGGCAGCCCCGCCACCGAGCCAGTGACATCGTCGGTGCCGGGCTGCGGGTAGCCGGGCAGACCGGCGCGCACCCAGTCACCGCTCCACCATTTGCTCCACGCGGGTGATTGATAGTCGATGAACTGGTTGTAGCCATGCCAGTTGAGGCCGCCGCTCGGGCGCCACTGGTTCCAGACGGTTGGCAGTTTGCTGCTGTTCTGGGTCAGTTCGGTGAGCCCGAGATCTTGCAGATCGGCGAGGGTGGCGTAACCGGCGTGGTTCATCACCACGTCGAGGATGATCCGCATGCCGCGCTTGTGGGCCTCGTCCACCAGGGTTTTCAGGCTATCTTCATCGCCGTAGTTGGGGTCGATTTTGGTGAAGTCGAGCGCCCAGTAGCCGTGGTAGGCGTAGAAAGGGAAGTTGCCCTGCTCGCCACCGCCAATAAAGCCGTGCACCTGCTCCACCATGGGGGTGATCCAGATGGCGTTCATGCCGAGGCTCTTGATGTAGTCGAGCTTCTCGGTCAGCCCCTTGAAGTCGCCGCCGTGCCAGGTGGCCACCTCGTCCTGTCCATCCTTCTGGCGGCCGAAGCTGTGGTCGTTGGCGGGATCGCCGTTGTTAAAGCGATCGGTCAGCAGGAAATAGACGCTCGCCTGATCCCAGCTGAACGGTGCTGGCTTGGCCGCCTTGACCGGTTCGAGCAGCAGCAGGCCGCCGCTCTCTTTACTCGGGGTCAGGGTCAGTTTGCCCTGTTTGACCACCGCCTCCTGTTTCGAGTAGGCATCCCGCAGTCGGGTGCCGTCGGGCCAGACCCCTTGCAGCGATACCTTGACCGGGCCGCCATCCCAGCTGATGCAGGGCTCTTCTGGTGGCTGGCGTTTGAATTCGCTCTTCTTGGTCGCCCGCAGCACCTTGAGGCTGGGGGTATCCGGGTTGAAGGTGAACTGATACTCCCCGGCCAGCATCACCCGCAGAGTAAAGCTCTGATCCTTGCTGCATTTGTCCATGGGCTGGGCGGTGCCGAAGGGGAGCGGCTTGCTCTCGCTCGGGCCAAAGCTGGTACCGCAACTGTTGTCTGCGTCGCTGATGCGGATCTGGTGGCTCCCCTTGGCAAGGGTGTGGGTCAGCTCCACCGTGCCCTTGTCCAGCACGATCGGGGTCGCCACCGGTTGACCATCCACATAGAGGCGAACCTCGGGGGCGGCCATCGCCTGTTGGATGAACAGAGGGGCGGCCAGCAGGGCAAGCCAGAGAGGGGATAAGTGATGAGCACGACGCATAAGCCATTCCTTGAGCAGGGCAGTTCGGACAAGGGCCCATTCTAGGAGCAGCAAAGCGCGCCTTGGATCGGCAAAATGCCGATTTGTGACTTCAGTTCAAATGGTTACGTTTTCAAGCCGAGGAAAGTGTGACGGAGAGGAGATGGGAGGCTCTGTCGATAAAAATAGCGGCCATAAAATAATGCCGGTCAGGTGACCGGCATTTGGTGTGTCAGGCATCGTCGTCACATCAGACGGTGAAGAACTTGAAGTTGACGAAGGCCACCGCGATGAAGGAGGCCACCATGCCGCTGATACAGAGCACAGCAGGGCGGATGGCGGGCCAGCGATGGGTCAGCAGAATGATGGCCAGCAGGGTCGGGTAGAGCCCGAACATATAGCGTGGCATGGCGTTGAGGCCGGTCATCAGCGGGATGGTGCAGCAGATGAACATCAGGGTCGCTTCCGCCCAGCGTTTCTGGCTGAACAGGTAGCCGTTCAGGCACCAGCCGAAGATCACCATGATGGAGAGGTAAGCCTTGCGTCCGCCCAGCTCGAAACCGCTCAGCCACCAGTCCAGCGGGCTGTCCATGTAGCGACCCCAGGCCACCTGAATGTGCTTGAAGGCAAAGGCATCGCCGGTCAGGTGATAGAGGTAGACCATGTAGGCAAACAGGCCAAACGGGATCATCCAGAGGGTGAAGACCACCTTGAAGGCGCGCTCGGTAAAGCGGAAAAATTCCCGCCAGCCGTAGGCCTGCAGCGCCAGGATCAGCACCGGGAAGACCATCATCACCCCCAGGTTGCGGGTGGCGGAGATACAGACCCCCAGCACGGCCACCATCAGCCACTGCTCCCGATAGGCGAACAGGAACATCCCCAGCATCAGCGCCATAAAGGTCGACTCGGTATAACCGGAGACGAAGTAGGCGGAGAAGGGGGAGAAGGCGAGCAGCCATACGCCAAAGCGGGCGGTATCGTCCCCCAGCTTGAGCTGCCGCAGCACCAGCAGCATCAGCGGCAGGCTGGCGAAGAAGGAGATATTGGTAACAATAATGAGGCCGATCAGGCTCTCCACATTGAACAGGTTGGAGATGGCACCAGAGACCATCGGATAGAGCGGCATAAAGGCCCAGTTGGCCGCATTGCCCTTGCTCAGCCAGCGCGGGTAGAGGTCGTAGCCGTTCTCGATAATGCGCTGGAACCAGACGCAGTCAAACTGACAATAGGCCTGCAGCGGGCCAATGTCGGGGGAGCCATAGAGCTGGACCCCGAAGTAGCCCATGCCATACAGCGCCACCCGGCTCAGCATGAAGGCGGCGATGATCATCAGCCAGTCACGACCGCTGATGCGCAGTGACGGGCGATAGGGGAGTGCAGCCCCGGTGAGCGGGGCAGTATTGGTCATATCATTCATCAGGCAAAAACCCAGACGCGAGAGAGAACGTAAGTGAGGACGGTAACGGTCAGGGTGGCGATGACCACCGGCAGCAGACCGGAGAGCCCCGCAAACAGCAGGCCGCTCAGGATCAGGTTACGCACCGCCAGCGAGAAGAGGGCAACCAGCAGAAACTTGCTGGCGGCTCCCTGCTTCTGGAAGGTGATGTAGCGGTGACCAAAGAAGGAGAACCAGAACGCGATGGCAAAAGCCAACGTGGTAACCAGGTGCTCCGAGATGGTGGGCCAAGTATGAAACAGTGCGATGGAGGTGCCAAGGTCGACGAGGGTAGCCCCCCCGCCGACAAAACCGAAACGTACCAGCCGCCAGAATTCCTCGCGGGAGATCATTGAGGCGCTTGCTCCTGCTGCTCTTGCTGGTTGCTGTCAGCGCTCTGCGGTTTGCCCGCATCCTGCTTGGCATACTGGCCATAGACCCCTTCAATGAGGTAGACCGGGCGCTGTTTCACTTCCACGAACATGCGGCCGATGTACTCGCCGATGATGCCGAGCGACAGCAGCTGGATACCGCCGAGGAACAGCACTACGGACATCAGGGAGGCGTAACCGGGTACGTCGATGCCGAAGAAGATCACCTGGGTGATGATTTTCAGGATATAGAGGAAGGCCACCAGCGAGACGCTGACACCCACATAGCTCCAGACCCGCAGCGGCCAGCTGGAGAAGCTGAGCAGACCGTCGAGGGCGAAGTTCCACAGTTTCCAGTAGTTGAACTTGGTTTCACCGGCGTGACGGGCCGGGCGCTCGTAGGGGACGCCAACGGCACGGAAACCGGCCCAGGCAAACAGCCCCTTCATAAAGCGGTTGCGCTCGGGCAGCAGCTTGATCGCCTCGACCACGCGACGGTCGATCAGGCGGAAGTCACCGGCGTTCTCCGGTAGCTTGGTGCTGGTGGAGAGCGCATTAAAGAAGCGGTAGAAGCCACCGGCAGTCAGGCGCTTCATCGGGGTATCGGCGCTGCGATCGACGCGGATGCCGTAGACGGTGTCATAGTCACCGGTCTGCCACAGTTTGACGAACTCCAGGATCAGGGCGGGCGGGTCTTGCAGATCCACATCCATCGGTACGATGGCATCCCCTTTGGCTTGATGCAGACCGGCGGTCAGGGCGGCTTCTTTACCGAAGTTGCGTGCCAGGTTGACCAGGGTTACGCGCGGATCGCGGGCGATGGCCTGCTCGACCACTTCACGGGTGCGGTCACGGCTGCCATCGTTGACGAATACAATTTCAAGCTGGTCTTTCAGCGGGGCCAGTTCGTTGTCTATCGCGTTGATGAAGGCATCGATGCTCTCTTCCTCGTTGTAAACGGGAACGACCAGAGAGAGTCGAAAATCTGGATGCGACATAAGAACGTCCTTATTTGGGATAGTTGTTTTTATAAAATGGTATTCGGGGCAAGGATCACTGGGCTACGGTCAAACGTACCGACTGCACATTGATGGGAGTAGGTGCCGAGAGCGCCAGAAAATTGGGCCGCTTGGGATCTGCCGTGAGCGAGTCACCGGGCAGACTGAGGCGGATTTCGTTGATGCCCGCTTTGGCCAGTTTCACCGTGGTGGTGAAGTCGTGACCCAGCGCCACTTTCAACAGAGCACCGGCTTCCGGGCTGTTGATGCGGGCCTGTACGGTAAGCTGATCCGGATTGGCCGCTTGCTTGGGCAGCACAAAGTAGAGACCGCCCTGACCGCTAAGCAGGGTACCTTCGTCGCTCGGCTTCTTGGCCCAGCCTTCGCTGGAGAGGAAGCGGCTCGGTTTGGTCAGATTGAGCTCGTTACCCGGCTGATAGGTCATGCTGGAGTTGTGTTCCCAGAAGCGAGTCTTGCCTTCCAGATAATAGAGTTTGTAGGCCAGGCTCACGTTGGGGTGAGCAGCCAGATAGAGGGTGTAAAGATAAAAACCGCTTAACGCCAGAATGGCAGTCAAAAAACCGAACTTTTTGTACGTCATATCACTCTCTATGCCTGACAGAATGGGTAGGCCGATGTCGCGCATATGCTAATCCAATTGCAAAAAAAGCATAGTGGATCACAAAAAAATATTTGGTCACATATTAACCCCTTTTTACCCCTGTTCCAAACGTTGCTGTTTCCCGGTTAAACAGGCCTGGCGGGGTGCAGGTTGCCAGTGGTGCTCCGGCAGGGCAATTGGCAAATAGACGTGCTTTGCTGCGTCATTTTCTAGCGGATGCGATAGTCATCTGGCCTCTATCGCCATTTTGCAGGGGGCGATTTATGATGACTCACTTATTCGTCAAGGATGACATATGAAGTGGATCTCTTGCTGTCTGTTGCTTGGATTATGGGCGCCAATGGCATTGGCCAGGGCCCTGTGTCCCGAGCCTATTCAGGTCGGTTACGATAACTGGCCACCCTACCATTATTACGAAGCCGACTCACCGCAAGAGGTGCGCGGTTATGCCGCCGAGGTGCTGACGGCTGTGCTCACTTCCATGCACTGCAAGGTCAACTATGTGGAGCTGCCCTGGAAGCGGGTACTGCACGAGATGGAGCATGGCGAGATAGACATGGCGATGGAGGCGAATATCAATGATGAGCGCGCCCGTTATGCCTGGTTTTCCGACTCCTACAACCCGGGGCGCACCTTGCTGTGGATCCGCAAGGGCAGCCACTATCCCGAACAGGATCTGACGAGCTGGCTGGCCAGTGGTTACTCCCTCGGTGTCACCAAAGAGTACTTCTATGGTGATGAAGTGATGTCGCTGCTCGCTCGCTATGCCAAACAGGTGAGTGCGGTGAGCGACCAGCAAAATTTTGAGAAGCTGGCCCGCGGGCGGATCGACGGTTTCCTTGGTGACATGCTGGCTACCCCCAGCGCCCTTAACAAGGAGGGGATGAGCGGTCTGTTCACCAGCCATCCCATGGTGGTATCTGAATCGCCGAGCTTCTTTATGTTGGGCAAACGCAGTTTTTCGCCGCAGTTCTTGCAACAATTTAATCAGGCGTTGGCGCGGTTCAAGGAGACAGATGCGTATGACATTATCTGGCAGCGTTATGCCCCCGGGCGCTAGCAAAGTATTGGCCGTTCACGCATCATGAGCGGCCTGAGCATCGGGTCTGCTTGTCAGGCCTGACAGAGTGAACAAACCGTTTTGAGGTACCCATGGGGATGAAGTATTGGCTGGCCCTTGCCAATCTGGTGTGGCTTGGATGTTTGCCCGCTGGCGCGGTACATGCGACCGAAGCACAAGTTGTGGTGGCGGCCAGTGAAACCGGACACGACTGGTATCAGGGCAGTCAGGCCGAACAGGCCCGTGTCGAGCTGGAGCAGCAGTTGCAAGAGGCTGTGCTTGCCCAGCTGCACCCCGATTTTTTCACGCTGTGGAAGCGCCTGCAGGCCACCCCTGCAGACAAGCGTGGTGCCATCTATGACGACATTTTTACCAAGCTGAGCCGTTTCCAGCACGCCTGGCGGGGGATGGATCTGGTCTCTCGCGAGCAGATGAAGACCCTTAAGCTCGATTTGAACCGCCCTGTGGTGACCCAACCCAGCGATGATGACCTGCTCACCCAGGTGAAATCCCTGCGCCCCCAGGTGGCTGAATACGAGGCGGTGCGAGCCAAAGTGCACAAGCTGCTGGCGATGCCGATGGCCAGCAAGTGGCCGACCCTCGATATGCCGACCCTGCGTGCCGGAGAGAGCGCCGCCGAGCTCGGCCAAATCCGCGCCATGCTCAACGAGCTGGGCGACAGCGCCCCGAGCCATGGTGATCAGATTTACGATGGTGATACCGAGCAGGCCATCAAGCAGTTCCAGCGTCGTCACGGTCTCACCGCGGACGGCATCATCGGTCGTCAGACCCGCTCCTGGCTCAATACCGGTCCGCAAGTGCGCGCCAGCTTGCTGCTGCGTAACCTGTGGCGTCGCGATCTGGTGGATCAACTCGCCGGTGGCCGCTACGTGCTGGTCAATATTCCTGACTACCGCCTGAGCGTGGTGGAGTCCGGCAACGAGGTGTTTACCAGCCGGGTCATCGTCGGCAAGGAGCAGCGTGCCACCCCCATTCTGGCCAGCGAAATTCGCTCCATCGTGCTCAACCCCTCCTGGCATGTGCCGCGCTCCATCCTGAGCAAAGACATCCTGCCCAAGCTGGGTCGGGATCCCGCCTATCTGAGTCGCGAGCAGTTCGAGGTGATCGACAGCGAGGGTAATCCGGTCCAGTTCACCGAAGAGGGGTGGCATCAGGCGCTGGCCGCCGGTTTCCCCTATCGCTTGCGGCAAAAGCCGGGGGATCACAATGCCCTGGGGCGCTACAAGTTCTACCTGCCCAACAATGACGCCATCTATCTGCATTCCACTCCGCGCAAGGCGCTGTTCGAGCAGGGGGCGCGCGCCTTCAGTTCGGGCTGCATCCGGGTGGAACATGCGGACGATCTGGCTGAGCTGTTGTTGGCGGACTCCCGCTATCAGCCGGACAAGGTGGCCAATATCCTCAAGGAGAGCCAGACCAAATGGTTGCCGCTCACCACGCCGATCCCGGTCTTTACTGTCTACTGGAGCAGCTGGATCGACGAAAATGGTCGCCAGCAACTGCGTAACGACATCTACGGATTTGATCGGGTCAGCTTCCAGAGTCGCCTGCTGTGATCCCTGCCACAGAGTGAAAAGCCCGGCCTGTGCCGGGCTTTTCTATGGGCGATTGAGGTTTGACAGGCCCCCCCGCCGGAAGGTAGTTTCAAGCGCCTGTATCACATTCAATCAGTGATTTTATTCAACTATTTTCGCTTGAATCTGCGATGGACGAACCCCTTATGCTGGAACAAGAGATAAGTCGACGTCGCCTGTTGTTGGGAGCCGGTTGCCTGCTGGGCAGCTCGCTGATCTCCTTCCCTGCACTGGCCAGCCGCAGTACCACCGGGCGTGAACTCAGTTTCTTCAATCTCAATACCGGCGAGCGGGTGCGCGCCAGCTATTGGGAGAATGGCCACTATCTGAGCGACGGGTTGGCCGAGCTCAACCACATCTTCCGCGATTACCGGCGCAACGAAGTGTTCAACATCGACAAGAAGCTGTTTGATCAGCTGTTTCTGTTGCAGCACAAGCTGGGTCGGCGCAGCGAAATCCAGCTGATCTCCGGCTATCGCGCCCCGGCGACCAATCGTCAGAAGCGCCACAAGAGCCGCGGTGTGGCCAAGCACAGCTACCACACCTTGGGGCAGGCGGTGGATGTGCGGATCCCCGGCGTACAGCTGGCTCATCTGCGCAAGGCGGCGCTCCAGCTCAAGGTGGGTGGGGTTGGTTACTATCCTCGTGATAACTTCGTTCACCTTGATACCGGCCCGGTGCGCAGCTGGTAAAGGGGATGGCAAGCTGCCAAGCTCTTCCCACCAGAGAGGAGATAGCGATGAAAAAGATAGTGATTGGCGGCCTGATCGCCCTGTTGTTGACCGGTTGCAGCAAGCTCAACCGTGAAAATTACGACCAGTTGAAGATGGGGATGAGTTACGCCGAGGCCAGCACCATTCTGGGCAAGGCGGAGCGTTGTGATGATGCCTTGGGCACCACCAGCTGCCTCTGGGGCGGGGAAGGGAAGAACATCAAGATCCGCTTTATCGCCGACAAGGCGACCTTCTTCAGCTCGGAAGGGATTAACTGAGTCGCAGAACGTCCATGAAAAAAGCGCCGCTCGGGCGCTTTTTTGTTGCTCGTAATCCAACCCGCTTCGCCAGAAGCTGGCGTACTCAGTGGGTCGCGTACTGGTAGTTGAAGGTGGGCAGACCCCACTTGAAGCGAACCGCCAGCAGCCGAAGTACAAAGCCAATTCCGATAGAACCGAACGCCGCCCAGTTGGTCGGCAAGCCCTGATCCAGCGCCAGACAGTAAAGCGCTGCGGTGATCAGCGAAATGGCTGCATAGAGCTCGCGACGAAACACCAGCGGAATGCGTTGGCAGAGCAGATCCCGCAGCACCCCGCCAAAGACCCCGGTCACCACCGCCATGATGCAGGCAATACCGGCGCCGTGGCCCATATCCAGCGCTCGGGCCGCACCGAAGATGGAGAAGACCACCAGCCCCAGGGCATCGAGGGCCATGAACAGCTTGCCGAGATAGCGCATCAGGGGGGCGGAGACCACACCCGCCATCGCGGCTGCGGCAACCAGCAGCACATATTCCGGATGTTCAATCCAGAGCAGCGGATAGTGGCCGAGCAGCACATCGCGGATGGTGCCACCACCGATGGCCGTCGCCGAGGCGATGATCACCACACCAAACAGATCCATCCGTCGCCGACCCGCGGCCAGCGCGCCGGTCATCCCTTCGGCCACCAGGCCCACCAAGAAGAGTGCATGTAACATGAGATATCCCAGGGAACGAGAAAGGCCAGAATCCTACCAACTCGTGTCATATGGGACAAGCTATCGAATGCATGCATTAATTTAATTCATGCTAAATGCAAAAAAGCACCGTTTCGGGAGCCTTTTCGAATCAATGTTCAAGGGTTAGCGCCCCAACTGCTCCTTGCGGTAGTGATCGACCCACATGGCGGTGGCGCCACAGATGGCGACCGGCATCACGAAGAGGTTTACCACCGGAATGGCGGAGAAGAGGGTCACCAAAGCGCCGAAGCTGAGGCACTTGCCACGGCGTTGCTTCAAGGCGTCACGCATGGTGATGAAGTCGATCTTGTGGTTGTCGAACGGATAATCCACATACTGGATCGCCATCATCCAGGCGCTGAACAGGAACCAGAGCACAGGCGCCAGGGTCTGGCCCACCACCGGGATCAGAAACAGGATCAGGCAGCCAATGGCCTTGGGCAGGTAATACTTCAGCTTGGTCCATTCGCGGCCGAAGGTGCGTGGCACATCCTTGACGATATCCAGCATGCCGCTGTCATTGGCGGGCTGACCGGTGAGGATCTGCTCCACCTTCTCCGCCAGCAGGCCGTTGAAGGGGGCGGCTACCCAGTTGGCAACCGAGCTGAAGATAAAGGAGAAGACCACAAGTATGGTGATGAGGGCGATGGGCCACAGCAGGTAGTCCAGCCAGTCGAGCCAGGCGGGGATCTGCTGATGGAGCCAGGCGAACAGGCCGTCCAGTTGCAGCAGCAGGGCATAGAAGGCCCCGGCAAACAGCACGAAGTTGACCAGCAGGGGGATCAGCACAAAGGTGCGGATGCCCGGTTGGCGAATGAGGGAAAAACCGCGCAGAAAGTAGTCTGCACCGCTGATTGAATCTTTGACCATATGGGGTGATTGGCTCATGTGAGCTCCATCTATGCATGGGAGAACTGCCAGCATATTACAAACAAGCCTTTGATTTGGTAAAGTCGCCGACTATTCCTTATTTCGTGCCGTGGCGACTGAAAATCGGGCATTGAATGGGGATGATGCCTGCATATTACAAACAAAGCCGGGTCTGGATTTGGTAAAATCGCCTGCCCGCCTCCTCTTTATTTAGCCACTGATACAGGTCGCCATGCGTCTGAAACTGATCAAACTCGCCGGCTTCAAGTCGTTCGTCGAGCCGACCCGCATCGAACTGTCGGCAGATATGACTGCTGTGGTTGGCCCCAACGGCTGTGGCAAATCCAACGTGATCGACGCGGTGCGCTGGGTGCTGGGGGAGAGCTCGGCCCGCCATCTTCGCGGCGAGAACATGACCGATGTCATCTTCAACGGCTCTATCAATCGCAGTGCGCACGGGCGCGCCTCGGTCGAGCTGGTGTTCGACAATCCCCATAACCGGGTGCCCGGTGAGTTCGGCCGCTTTACCGAGATTTCGGTGCGCCGCGAAGTGCTGCGCGACGGCTCCAACCACTATCAGATCAACGGCCAGAAGTGCCGCCGCAAGGATGTTACCGACCTCTTCCTCGGCACCGGTCTTGGCCCCCGCAGCTACGCCATCATCGAGCAGGGCACCGTCAGCCGACTGGTGGAGTCGCGTCCGGCCGATCTCAAGCTCTTTATGGAAGAGGCCGCCGGGGTCTCCCGCTACAAGGAGCGGCGCCGCGAGACCGAGCAGCGCATTCGCCATACTCAGGAGAATCTGGAGCGCCTCGGCGATATTCGCGGCGAGCTGGGCTCGCGCCTCGACCACCTCAAAGCCCAGGCCGAAACGGCCGAGCGCTACAAACAGCTCAAGAGTCGTTCGCGCGCAGCTCGCGCCGAGCTGATTGGCTCCGAGTTGTGGGCGCTGGAGACGCGCCTTGGCGAGGCCAAAACCGAGCTGGCGCAGGCCGAGCAGGCGCTGGCGGCGCTCGATGCCAAGCGCACCGCCGATGAGGGGCGCCACGTCACCCTGTCGGTCGCCAGACAAGAGGCGCAAGCCGAGCAGGCGAGCCGTCAGCAACAGATTTTTCTCGGCGGGCAGGCCATCGCCCGTCTCGAGCAACAGCAACTGCACCAGAGTGAACTGGGGCGCGACTGGCAGGCCCGTGCAGAGGCGCTGGGCGAGCGGATTGCTACCCGCAAGGCGCAGCTTGCCAGCCAGCAGGATCAACTGACCGAAGGGGTATTGCGCGCAGAGCAGGAGAGTGCCCGGCTGGAGCAGTGTGAGCAGTTGCTCACTGAGCAGCAGGAGGCCCGCCAGCACGCCAGCGAGCAGCTGGAGCAGGCCCGCCTGCGCCAGCAGCAGTGGCAACAACAGTTGGCCGGGTTGCAGGGCCAGCTCAACCAGACCCGCACCCGGTTGGGTGGCCTGCAGGAGCTGCAAGCCAAGACCCGGCTGGCCCGCCTCAAGCTGGAAGATGAACGTGCTGGCCCCCTCGGCACAGAGGCCGACGATCTGCAACCGGCCCTCGATGCCCTGAGTGGTGAGCTGGAGCTGACGCGGGCGGCCAATGGTGAGCTAACCCAGCAGCTGGCACAGGCGGTCGACGCCCATGAACAACTCAAGCAGCAGCATGGCCAGCAGTTGAGCCTGCAACGGGAGCTGGAGGCGCGGCTGGCGACCCTGGATCAGATCCTCGGCGAGCAGATGGAGGGGGCGACCCTGGCGGATCGACTGCAGGTTGCCCCCGAGTGGGCACAGGCACTCGACAAGGTGCTGGGTCGCTGGCTTACCGCAACGCCGGCGGACGAGTGCAATCTGGCGCAAGAGGGACTCTGGATTGGCCCGGCGCAACCGGCGGTTGCCGGTACGCTGGCGGCGCAACTGGGTGGTGAGTATATTCCTGCCTTCCTCAACGCCATCTGGCTGGTGGAGAGCAGGGAGGCCGCATTGGCCCGCCAGCCAAGCCTTGCGGCCGGTGAGTCGGTACTGACTCCTGCTGGCGACTGGCTGGGGCCAAACTGGGCAGATTTGGGACAGGGCGCGGCGCTTGGCACCATGGCGCTGCTGGGTGAGCGTGAGCGGTTGCATACCGAGCAGGAGAGGGTTGCCGCGGGGCTGGCACAGTTGAGCGAGCAACTTGTGGCTGCCGATGCCCGGCGCGCCCAGATTGCCAGTGCGCAGGAGTTGTCGCAGCGAACCTTGCGCGAGCAAGAGCAGAAATGGCAACAACTGCGCGAAGCCTGGAGCCTGCAACAGGGTCAGCGGCAGGAGCGGTTGCAGCGGCTCGGTCAGCTCGGTGAAGAGCTGATCCGGCTAGATCAGGAGCAGGCCGAAGAGGCAGAGCGGCTGGCCAGCGCCCGTGAACAACTGGAACTCGATGAGGCGCGCCTTGCCGAGTTGCAGGAGCAGGGGGAGCCGCTGACACAAGGGTTGCAGCTCGCTCAGGATCAGCTGACCCGCTGCGAGCGGGCGGTTGACGAGGCCCGTGTGCGCCGCGAGCAGCAACAAGCGGCCTGCCAGCGTTTGCAACTGGAGCTGGGCAATCTGCGCCAACTCATTACCCTGGGTGAAGAGGAGTTGGCGAGGCTCGGGCTGGAGCTGGCCGGGCTGAAAGGGCCGGATCGCGAGGCCGTGCCGGATCTGGCGCCCCTGCTGGCCGAGCAACGCAATCTGGAGGCGCAGCAGCTCGCCTGTCATCAACGGCTTGCGGAGCTGGAGCGCCAGCTCGGTGAGCTGGAGCAGGCCAGAAGTGCCGATCACAAGCAGCTGGTGACGTTGCAAGAGAAGCTGGCGACCCTGCGCCTTGAGCGCGAACGCAACCTCACCCGTCGACAGGGGCTGCACGAGCAGTTCGAAGAGCTGGGGATTCGACTGGTGGATCTCGATCAGGCGGTGCTGATCGCCGCTGATCGCAGCAAGCTGCGGCAGGAGATCCAGACTCTGGAGGGGCAAGTGGAGGCGCTCGGCGCCATCAACCTGGCGGCGCTGGAGGAGTACGAAGAGGCAAAAACCCGGGCAACCTATCTTGAAAATCAGTGTCAGGATCTCGAGCAAGCGCTGGAAACCTTGAGCCAAGCCATTAAAAGAATTGATAAAGAGACACAAATACGGTTCCGGGACACTTTCGATAAGGTCAACGAAGATTTAAAATCCCTGTTTCCAAAAGTGTTCGGTGGGGGCAGTGCCTGGCTTGAGCTTACCTCCGATGATCTTTTGGAGGCCGGAGTGAGCATCATGGCGAGACCTCCGGGTAAGAAGAATGCTACCATTGCCCTGCTTTCCGGGGGGGAGAAGGCGTTAACCGCGCTTGCGCTGGTTTTTGCCATCTTCAGACTCAACCCAGCACCTTTTTGTCTGCTGGATGAGGTGGATGCACCGCTCGATGAAGTGAACGTCGGTCGCTTCTGTTCTCTTGTCAAAGAGATGTCGAGCACAGTACAGTTCGTTTACATCAGTCATAATAAGGTCTCCATGGAGATGGCTGAGCAGCTGGTTGGCGTCACGATGCAAGAGCCCGGGGTTTCTCGCATTGTGTCGGTCGATATCGGTGAAGCCGTCGCTTTGGCTGAGCAAAACTAGAAAGAGAAGCAGCTAATGCAGGAATTGCGTTACATCTTGGTTGCCCTGGGCGGTATTGCTATTGCGGCATTGCTCATTCACGGGTTGTGGAGCAACAAAAAGAATCGTCAGGCACCGATCAAAGAGAAACCGATTGGACGGATGGACTCCAAGTCGCGGGATCGTGATAACGGCGCCTTCGACAGCGATGGCATCGGCCAGGTACGCGTGGTCAGTGGTGGCCGTCGTGCCGAGCCCAAGCTGCGCAGTGAAGAGAGCCGCCAGCCGGAACTCGGTCGTCGCCCTGCCGTCCCCGCCTTTGATGATGAAGATGACGAGGACGATCTGCCGCCGCCCGTAGTGCGCAAGCCTGCTGCCCGCCCGGTTCCGCCGCCTCCTGTCTATGAAGAGGAGGAAGCGTTCGACGAACCGCTGCCCGAGGAGATCGACGAGGCGCCCGCCGCGCCGGTGCGCAAACCTGCTCAGGTCAATCGTCGTACCCCGGTCTACCGTTCCCGTCCCCAGCGCGAGCCCATGATGCAGTCGCTGGACGACGAGCCGCTGGTCGAGCCCGCTTACGCGACCGCCCCGACTTTTGGTGCCCGTGCAGAGACAGCCCGTACCGCTGACACCGTTCGTGCCGAACCGGTGCGTGCTCCCGAGCCGGAATATCAGCCGCAGCCCCGTCATGTGGCTCCCGAGCCTGTTTATGAAGAGCCAGCCTATGTGGCACCTGCACCTGTGGTGGAAGAGCCGCGCATGGCACCCCAGCCGGTCGAGAAGATCTGGCAGGATGTCTATGTCATCAACCTGATGGGCCGTCCGGGTCACGACTTGCAAGGTGCAACCCTGCTCTCATCCCTGATGGCGCTGGGCTTCAAGTTTGGCGAGATGGATATTTTCCACCGTCACGAAGATCCCAACGGCAAGGGTGAAGTGCTCTTCTCCATGATCAACATGGTCAAGCCGGGTACCTTTAACCCGTACCGGATGGAGCAGTTCACCACGCCGGGTGTCTCCCTGTTCATGCAACTGCCGCTGCGCAGCAATGCCGCGTTTGCCTTCGAGGACATGCTGCAGGCTGCCGATCAGCTGGCCAGCGATCTCGATGCCATGCTGACAGATATGGATCGCAGCCCGCTGAGCGACGAGACCATTGCCCGTTACCGTCACGAGCTGGCTGCCTACGAGGCCAGCCGCGACTAATACGCCATGCGGGTCGAGTGAAGAAAAAGTGCGGTACCCTGGTACCGCATTTTTGTTTCTACCCCGGCCGGATGTTCAATCACACTTCGAGACTTTTTCATGAGCGATATCCTCTCCCGCCACCGTCAATTGTGTGAACTGCTTACCGAATATGGTCACCAGTACTATGTGCTGGATAACCCGACCGTACCGGATGCCGAATACGATCGCCTGATGCGCGAACTGATGGCGCTGGAAGCCGAGAATCCCGAGCTGAAAACACCGGCGTCACCCAGCGTGCGGGTCGGCGGTCAGCCGCTGACGGCGTTCAGTCAGGTACGTCACGAGATCCCCATGCTCAGTCTGGATAACGTCTTTAGCAGCGAAGAGTTGCAGGCGTTCGAACAACGCATGAGCGATCGTCTCAAGCGTGACGTGCGTTTCACCTTCTGCTGCGAGCCCAAGCTCGACGGCTTGGCGGTGAGTCTGCTCTATGTGGATGGTCAGCTGGTGCAGGCGGCGACCCGGGGCGATGGCGCCACCGGTGAGGAGATCACCGAGAACGTGCGTACCATCAAGGCCATTCCGCTCGCATTGCGGGGCTCTGGTTGGCCCGAGCGGCTTGAGGTGCGTGGCGAAGTGTTTATGCCCAAGGCCGGTTTCGAGGCGATGAATGCCAAGGCACTGGCAGCAGGCGAGAAGGTGTTCGTCAACCCTCGTAACGCCGCCGCCGGCAGCCTGCGTCAACTCGATTCACGCATCACCGCCAGCCGTCCCCTAAGCTTTTACGCTTACGGTGTCGGTGTTGGCGGCGAGCTGCTCGGTGACTCTCACTTTGGTCGCCTCAATCAGCTCAAAGCGTGGGGGCTGCCGCTCAGTCCCGAGGTGAAGCTCAAAGAGGGGGCCGCCGGTTGTCAGGCGTTCCATGACGACATTCTGGCCCGCCGTGGCGAGCTCCCTTACGAGATCGACGGCGTGGTCTACAAGGTGGATGCCATCCCCCTGCAAGAGGAGCTGGGCTTTGTGGCCCGCGCCCCGCGCTGGGCGACCGCCCACAAGTTCCCGGCGCAGGAGGAGATGACAGAGCTTGAGAACGTCGAGTTTCAGGTTGGCCGTACCGGCGCCGTGACCCCGGTCGCCAAGCTAAAACCGGTGTTTGTCGGCGGCGTGACTGTCTCCAACGCGACTCTGCACAACGCCGACGAGATCGAGCGCCTTGGCGTCATGGTCGGCGATACCGTGATCGTGCGCCGGGCAGGGGACGTGATCCCGCAGATCGTCGCCGTAGTGGAGGCGCTGCGCCCTGTTGATGCGCGCGAAATTCTCTTCCCGACCGAGTGTCCGGTCTGTGGCTCTGCGGTGGAGCGGCTGGAAGGGGAAGCGGTTGCCCGCTGCTCCGGTGGCCTGTTCTGCGAGGCGCAGCGCAAGGAGGCGATCAAGCACTTCGCCGCCCGTCGCGCCATGGATGTGGACGGCCTTGGCGACAAGATTGTCGAGCAGCTGGTAGACAAGGGACTGGTGAAGACTCCCGCCGATCTGTTCAGCCTCAATGCCATCCAGCTGGCAGGTCTTGAGCGGATGGGGCAAAAATCGGCCCTCAATCTGGTAGCCGCCATCGATGCGGCGCGCAGTACCACCCTGCCGCGCTTCCTGTTTGCCTTGGGGATCCGCGAAGTGGGGGAGGCGACTGCGCTCAACCTTGCCAACCACTTCCTCACCCTGGATGCCCTGCGCGCGGCCTCGGTGGAGCAGCTGCTCGAAGTGGCTGACGTGGGAGATGTGGTGGCCAAGCATGTCTACTACTTCCTGCGTCAGCCCCACAACGTGGAGGTGTTGGAGGCCTTGCTGGCTGCCGGCATCCACTGGCCGGCCATCGAGAAGAAAGAGGCCGCGGAGCAACCCTTTGCCGGCAAGACCTTCGTGCTGACCGGTACGCTGACCACCTTGTCGCGCAACGACGCCAAGGCAGCGCTGCAGGCGCTGGGGGCCAAGGTGGCGGGTTCGGTATCTGCCAAGACCGATGTGCTGGTGGCGGGGGAGGCGGCCGGTTCCAAGCTGACCAAAGCACAGGAGCTCGGCATTACCATCTGGACCGAAGAGGAGCTGCAACAGGCGTTGCAGGGCTGATAGCCCTCACCAAGCCTGCTAACCGCAGCACCCGATAAAAGAGAACCCGGCATGGCCGGGTTCTCTTTTTTGTTTCGGCGGTTACTCACGCCAGAGGATCTTGTGGCGCCATTTGTCGGGCACGGTGAGCTGCCAGCGGGCCAGTTCGCTCTTGCTGAAGACATATTCGCCGCGCAGGGCCGCGCGCGGGGAGATGGTACGGGGCAGGGTGCCCGCCAGTATGGTGTTGATGAGGCTGGCTGCCTGTATCCCCTGATCGTGGCCGTCCAGCACCAGTCCGCCGATGGCCATCCCCTTGCCGACGGTAAATTCCCAGAAACAGAAGAGCGGCACCGGCGTGTTGGCGCTGGTCCACTCCAGCACAGTCTTTTCGCTCACATGCTTGCCATTGTCATCGACCAGCGTGTGGTAGAGGCCGAGGAAGATTGCCTGATAGCCGTTCTTCTTGGCGTTGAGCACCGCCTCCTGCCAGAGGCTGTAATCCCCCATCAGCTGGCTGTTGATCCGGGTCTGACCGACCCGCAGCTCGGTCTGGGTCTTGAATTCATCCTCGATGGCGGTGAGGGCCACATTGCTGGAATCAAACAGCACCAGTGCCTTGTCGAGCCCCCCCATCATCTGGCTTATTTCGCTGATGTTGCGCTTGAGCAGGGGGCGTTCCAGCACGCCGGTGATCTTGGGGTGGCCGACAAAGCCCTTGAGGCGCGGATTCTCGTTCATGCCGAGAAAGACCACCGGGGTACCCAGCGAGGCGATCTCGTTGGCCAGATAGTTGATGGCGTTGTCATCCCCCAGTACTACCAGATCCGGTTTGCTCTTCAGATAAAAGGCGATGGCTTGCTGGGCTATTTCGTCGAACTTCTCCCGTGGATGGCGTTTGGTATCCATATAGAAGTGAGTGATCTTGTGCTCCCCCTGCAAGCCATCGAGCAGCCCTTTGTTGTAGCTTTGGTCCCACAAGTATTCGGGATGGTAGCTGCTGATCACCAGAATGTTGGCAGCCCAGAGCGGCAGTGAGAGGGTTGATAGCAGTAGCAACAGCAGGGAGGTACGCATGGGTTGTCCCTTGTCGAGGGGAGAGAGTTCTTGTTCAGTATGGGCGGTTTTGGTTGGCGCTGTCATCTCGAAACCGGTGCGGCGGGGGGCGATTTTTTTCGGGTGGGCGGATCGGACGCCAGCCCGCACTCTGCTTGAGATTGGATTTGAATGGAGCTCCTTTTGGTTGGTCGTGAACTGTCCCGCTCGCTGAAAAACCTGTTCTGGATCAAGAAATGAGGCGGCGCTTTGGTGCCTAATAGACACCACATATAGGGATGCATTCGTTTTTAATCCCTATATGTTGTGTTATTAAGCTGTGTATAAGCTGTTCCCTTCCTATCTTCAGCCCAGGCTTGTCAAGCCTCGGCTGAATTTATTTGCGTCCAGGACGAGATGCCGGGAGGGGGGCCCAACAAGGGTGAGCCAGAGGCAAATGCCTGGCCTTTTAACGGGGAAAATCCATGAAACCGGTTGTGATCAAACGTGACGGATGTCGCGCACCATTCAATGCCCAGCTGATTGCAGAGGCGGTCAGCCGAGCGGCGGAAGCGGTCAATCAGGCCAATCCGGCACTCGCCTCCCGCATTGCCAATGCAGTGAGTCAGGAGCTGGAAGGGCGTGGTGAAGTTGATATCCACGAGATCCAGAACCGGGTCGAAAACCACCTGATGGCTTCCGACGACAAGGCCATCGCCCGTGCCTATATCGAATATCGCCACGACAGGGATCAGGCCCGCGAGGCGCGCGGCCGTCTGGCGCAGGAGATCCGCGGTCTGGTCGAGCAGACCAACGCTGCCCTGCTCAACGAGAATGCCAACAAAGACTCCAAGGTGATCCCGACCCAGCGCGACCTGCTGGCCGGTATTGTCGCCAAGCACTATGCCACCAGCCACATGCTGCCCCGTGATGTGGTTCAGGCCCACGAGAGTGGTGATCTGCACTTCCACGATCTCGACTACTCGCCTTTCTTCCCGATGTTCAACTGCATGTTGATCGATCTGAAAGGGATGCTGACCCACGGCTTCAAGATGGGCAATGCGGAGATCGATACCCCGAAATCCATCAGCACCGCCACGGCCGTGACCGCCCAGATCATCGCTCAGGTGGCGAGCCACATCTATGGCGGCACCACCATCAACCGCATCGACGAAGTGCTGGCCCCCTATGTGACCATCAGCTGGCAGAAACACCGTGAAGTGGCCGAAGAGTGGGGCATTGCCGACGTAGAAGCCTACGCCATGGCTCGCACCGAGAAAGAGTGTTACGACGCCTTCCAGTCGCTGGAGTACGAGGTCAACACCCTGCACACCGCCAACGGTCAGACGCCCTTCGTCACCTTCGGCTTTGGCTTGGGGGACAGCTGGGAGTCGCGGATGATCCAGCGCGCCATCCTCAGCAACCGTATCGCTGGTCTTGGCAAGAACAAGAAGACCGCCGTGTTCCCGAAACTGGTGTTTGCCATCAAGGATGGCCTCAACCACAAGCAGGGCGATCCCAACTACGACATCAAGCAGCTGGCGCTGGAGTGTGCCTCCAAGCGGATGTACCCGGATATCCTCAACTACGACCAAGTGGTGAAGGTGACCGGCTCCTTCAAGACCCCCATGGGCTGCCGCTCTTTCCTCGGCGCCTACGAGGAGAATGGTGAGCTGATCCACGAAGGCCGCAACAACCTCGGCGTGGTGAGCCTCAACCTGCCGCGCATTGCGCTGAAATCCCGCGATGAAGCGGACTTCTGGGATCGTCTGGATGCCTCCCTGCGGGTCGCCAAGAAGGCGCTGATGTACCGCATCACCCGTCTGGACGGGGTGAAGGCGCGGGTTGCACCGATCCTCTATATGGAAGGGGCTTGCGGCGTGCGGCTCAAGGCCGACGACAACGTCAGCGAGATCTTCAAGAACGGTCGTGCCTCCATTTCCCTCGGTTATATCGGGGTTCACGAGACCATCAACGCCCTGTTTGGTGACAAGGTGCACCTGTTTGACAGCGCCGAGCTGCAACAGAAGGCCATCGCCATTATCGCCCGTCTCAGGGCGGCCATCGATGAGTGGAAAGAGGAGACTGGCTACGGCTTCAGCCTCTACTCCACCCCGAGCGAGAACCTCTGCACCCGCTTCTGCCGCATCGATGCCAAGGAGTTTGGCGTGGTGCCGGGTGTGACCGACAAGGGGTACTACACCAACAGCTTCCACCTCGATGTGGAGAAGCAGGTCAACCCCTACGACAAGCTGGACTTCGAGGCGCCCTATCCGCCCATCGCCAGTGGCGGTTTCATCTGCTACGGTGAGTACCCCAACATCCAGCACAACCTGGAAGCGCTCGAAAACGTCTGGGATTACAGCTATGACAAGGTGCCCTACTACGGTACCAACACTCCCATCGACGAGTGCTACGACTGCGGCTTTACCGGCGAGTTCGAGTGCACCTCCAAGGGCTTTACCTGCCCGCGCTGCGGCAACCACGACCCCGCCAAGGTGTCGGTGACCCGCCGAGTCTGCGGCTACCTCGGCAGCCCAGATGCGCGCCCCTTCAATGCGGGCAAGCAGGAAGAAGTGAAGCGCCGCGTCAAACATATGTAAATCGATAGAGACTCCCTGTGCAGCAGGGAGTTTCCCTTTGAAAAGGAAGAGAGCATGTTTCTGAAGCCAACTGCAGAGCAGTTATTACAGCAATGGGTCAGTCGAGACTCTTGGCATGAAGGTCATGACGGTAACACCCAATTCTTCTATCGCTTCATTCATGCCTATGTTGAAGAACATGGTTACGAGCTGGATGAAGCTCTTCTTCGGGAAAAAATTCTGTTCATCTTAGACCGTCGTGAAGATGAAGATTTCCAAAGACTTGCCTGTGAGAGGGTAGGTTTTATGCGGAATGTATTGGATTACCTTCAATTCACAAAGAATCTCTAAGAATGCACTACCACCAATACTATCCGGTCGATGTGATCAACGGCCCCGGCACCCGCGCCACCCTGTTTGTCTCTGGTTGTGAGCACCAGTGCCCGGGTTGCTACAACCAGAGCACCTGGCGGCTCGATGGCGGCAAGCCGTTCGATGAGACGATGAGCGATCGCATCATTGCGGATCTCAACGACAGCCGCATCAAACGGCGAGGTCTGTCGCTCTCCGGCGGCGATCCGCTCCACCCGGCCAACGTGCCCCACGTGCTGGCGCTGGTGAAACGGGTGCGCGCCGAGTGTCCGGGCAAGGATATCTGGTGCTGGACCGGTTATCTGCTCGGCGAACTGTCAGAGGCCCAGCGCGAGCTGGTGGCCTTGCTGGATGTGCTGGTGGATGGCAAGTTTGAAAAGGCGTTGGCAGACCCGGGCCTGCTCTGGCGCGGCAGCAGCAATCAGCAGATCCACGACCTCAACGCCTGGCGTGATGCGGGTGAGCGAATTCCCTGTCTGGTTTGCAGTTGAAGCCCGGGATGTTTATGGTTAGCCCATTCCAATCCTGACGATATTTTTGAAAAGGAGAGCCGAAATGAACAATCTGCTCAAGATCCTGCTGGCCATTTTCCTGCCCCCGGTGTGCGCGTTTATCCAGGTGGGCTTTAGCCTGCACTTTTTAATCAACATAGTGCTGACCCTGCTGGGCGGTCTGCCGGGCATGGTCCATGCGCTCTGGCTGGTGGTGAGCGACAAGCGCGGCTGATGCCAGCGGATGGTTAGTGAGCTCATTGACGATAAAGGGGCCAACCTCTCGGGGTTGGCCCTTTTGTTCATGTTCATACGAATACTTTTTCGTTAGGATGGGTGACTGACCAAGCGGGGCGCGTTGAGCGTCCCGCAGTCCGGCAACAAGCACCGGCAGAGAACAAGGAGCGTTACATGAAGTGGAAAGTCGCAGTATGGTCAGGTCTGGCAGTGACACTGTTGCTGGGGTGCTCATCCCGTCAGGAGGTGGCGCACGAGCGCGCTCCGATCGCTATCCCTCTCGAGCAGTTGTCCAGCTACTGGGTTCAGGAGAAGCAGTGGTCATGGCTTGGCAATGACGAGCCCGCCCTGCCAGCCAAACCGGTCAAGGGGTATGTGGAAGTTCGCTATCAAATCGACGCCAGCGGCACGCCGGTCAAGCCGGAAGTGGTAGCGGCCGAACCCCCCGGCGAGCTGGAACAGAGCGCGCTGGCGACCCTCTCGCGGATCCGCTACAGCCCGGCAGAGGGCAACCCGGATGCCGTTCCGGTCGAGGTGACCAACCGTTTCGAAATCGAGATCAACTGATCCCCCATCACTCTGATGCCAGAGAAAGAGAGACCCCGGCCAGGCCGGGGTCACGTTTATTGCTGTTTGCAGTCGTTGTAGGCGGTCTGCCACTCGCCATCCTGATCCCGAAGCTCGACAAAGCCCTCATTTCCCTTGTTCCACCAGACGGCCTCATGTTCGTCCGTATAGCGGGCGCCGGAGGCCGAAATGGCCTGGGGCAGGGTGTAATCCTTGCCGTCCGGCAATGACAGCTTGATAAAGTTGAGGCTTTCGTCGGAGAGAGAGAAGTAGCGCACCTGCACCTTCTTGCCCTGCTCGCACTGGTAACTGACCGGTTCGCCACCAGTGACTGAGAGGGTATTGCCCTGATTGCAGCCAGCGAGCAGGCCGAGGGCCAGCGCACCAGCGGCCATCATATGTGCCTTATTCATGATTACAGCTCCATTGGTGTCATACGGGCGTGAGCCTAACAGGTTGCCGTTATTGTGCAATCAGCGGGGCTATTCGGTGCGTCGCTGGCTGTCCGGCATACCGCGCGAGTATGAGGGGGGCGCTATCAGGAAGGCATCGTCAATCAGTAGAGGCCAAGTCTGGTTTCAAACTGGCGGATCAGCGTCTCATAGATGCCGTTGTTCTTGATCTTCTGCAGCCCCTGCTCGAACTGTTTGGCGAGCGCTTCCCCTTGCGGGTGGTGGCGGGAGAAGGCGAGCCAGAAGCCATCGGTGGAGAGCTTGCCAACCTTGACCACCTTGCCGGTCAGCTGCTTCTGCTGGATCTTGAGGTAGCCCGGCATGCCGTTCATCAGGATGTAGTCGACCCGGCCACGTACCAGCATCTCGAGGATCTGGGCATCGGATTTGGCCTGAAAGCGGGTGATCCTGGGGTTCTCCATAAAATCGGTGGGGTAGGTGTAGCCGAGGGTGATGCCCACCCGCTTGCCCTCCAGCGAGGTGAGTTTGAGATCTCGTTGCGGGTCGCTGGCAAGGGCGAAGATGGCAAGATCCTCCTCGAACATGGGGGTATCGTGCCAATGGTACTGGTAGCGGTTCTCTTCGGTGATGGTAGCGTTGAAGCACCCCGCAAGTTTGCCGCTTTTCGCATCGTGCATGCAGCGGGCGAAGGGGAGGGTGCGAAAGACAATCTCGATCCCTTCGGCGGCGAACACCGCCTTGACCAGCTCAGGCGCCAGTCCGTGGGGCTGGTCATCCTCATTGTCCTTGTCGCGCTCGCAGTAGGGGGCCCAGTCATCTTCGGCACCAATGACAAGCGGGGTGGCCCCGAGCGGGCTGGTAGCCAACAGTACCAAACAAACCAGCCATTTTTTTAACAACGGAGCCATAGGTACACCTCATCGACAGCAGCCTTACAAGCATAGCCACACTTCTGCGCTGACTTGTAGTGGCAGGAGTATTGGTGAGGGAGGTAAACGAGGGCGAGAAAAAACGCCCCGGCAGGCGACGGGGCGAAAGAGAGCTCATCCATGGGCTGACAGCAGTGCTTACAACAGGAAATCAATAACCGAAGCGGGTCGCCTCGAAGCGGTTGAGCAACCGGTGGACGAGGTAGCAGGCCAACAGGGTGACCACGATGGCAAACAGTATGCTGCTCACCCGGTAGAGGGCGCTGAACACCAGATCGTTGCCCGGGGTGAGGTACTGGCCAAACAGGATGCCGAGGGTGGTGAGGGCGCCAAAGCCGACCCCGGAGCCGCCCGCCTCCTTGACGTGGGCATGGCTGAACAGCATGGCGCCGAGCCACAGTAACGGGGCGACAAGCAGCAGTTGTCCTGACCAGTCATAGAGCAGCAGCTGGCCGAGCAAGCCGAAGGTGACCCCCAGCAAGGTGCCCATCGCCCGTTTGCGGGCATAACTCAGCGCACCGTTCCAGTGCATGGGGAACAGCACCAGCAGGGTCGTGGCCTGGGCAGACATGGAGTCGCGCAGGTCAAACACCTGAAATACCAGAAACGACAGAGTAGCCACTGTGGCCCCCAGCAGGGCTTCATGGCGCATCCGGTGCGGCGCCTTGGGGGTCGAGGCTGGCTTGGGTCTGGCCTCCACATCCGGGATCAGCATGGTCATCAGGTAGGCGATCAGCACCGACAGCACGCTCGCCCAGATATTGTTGAGGATCAGGTCGTTGAGGTCGGTCTGCGGATAGCTGGCAAAGTGCAGCATGATGCTGAGGCTCAGCACCCCGTTGGCCCCGAACAGAAACAGGCTGCCCCGCGACATGGCGGCGAAACGGTAGAGAAACAGCAGAAAGGCGATGGGAGTCATCAGCGCCGGATGGCTGCCAAACAGCCCTCCCAGCAGCCCGACCTCCACCCCACAGACCACCGCCGCCGCGATCAGCTGGCGCGCGGCATGGCCATTCATCACCGGCACCATCCCCAGCAGCAGCACAGGCGTGACCGTATAGAAGACCCCGTAATTCCAGCCAAACAGCTTGCAGAGCAGAAAGCCCGTGGTGCAGCCAAAGGCGATGCGCAGGCACTGGCGCAGCTCGTTGCCGGTGAGGGGCCGATACCAGAGGTGAGTGGCAGCACCGCCGACGGGGTGGGCTGGGGCAGTATTGGCCGACGGGTGAGTGGCGTGGTTAGTAGACATAATGGAGCAGGCTGAGCAGGTGGATCTGGCCCCGTGCCAGCATGGCGGTCAGGGCATTGTCCGGCAGCAGTTGCACCGTGGCCCGCGCCCCGGCTGGCAGATGATCGGGGAGCTGCTCCAGCTCGAGGTGCAGCCGCATCCGCTGGGCATCTCTTACCCAGCGATCCGACTCCACCGGTGCGGCCAGTCGACCGTTGGCATCAAACTGACCGGCACTCACCCCGGCATCCAGGCTGCTCACCCGGGCAGGATAGAGCTGACCCGGCTCGCCATCGAAGGCGACCAGTGCGCGGGTTTGCTCGCCAACATGGCGCAGGCTCTTCTCCCGAAAATCGGCTATGACATCGACCTGTTCCGACACCAGTGCCAGCAGCGGGCTGCCGGCGCTGGCGATACTGCCCGGCTTGAGCTGCAGGTTGGTGATGGTGCCATCCTGATCCGCGTGGACCTGGCTGTAAGAGAGGGCCAGCTGCGCTTGCGCCAGCTTGTTGCGGGCCTGGCGCAGCAACAGATTGTCCTCACCGGTCACGCCACGACTGGCCTTGATCTGGGCCAGTTTGGCCTGACTGGCGCGCAGGTTGGCCTGGGCGCTGCGCAGGGCGCTGTCAGCCTCATCTTTTTGTTGCAGCGAAACCATGTGACGTTGGTAGAGCGCATCGATCCGCTCAGCCTCGCGCCACTTCTGGCTGGCCAGGGTCTCCTTGGCGTTGATCTCGGCAATGGCGGCGGTCAGGGCGGCATCCAGTTCACTGTTCTGCTGCTCTGCCTGCGCCAGCGCAAGGCGGGCCTGCTCCACTGCCAGTTCAAAAGGGGCCGGATCCAGCCTGAATAGCAGGTCCCCTTTCTTGACCTGCTGGTTGTTGTGAACGGCGACCTCGACCACCTTGCCGCTCACTTGCGGAGCCAGCTTGGTGACCACCCGGGTCGCCATCGCCTGAGGGGTGAGGGGCATCAGCAGGTCGGCTATCAGAAAATAGGCAAACAGGGTGGCAAAGCCCGCCATGGACCATTTGATCCAGCGGGTAAATTGTTGATCCGGAGTCATCTTATTCTCTCTCTGTGTCGGTCTCGGGAGGGCTTGTATCGCCTCCGGCTTGTCGGTCGTGGTGTTGTTCAATTTTGCTGAGGGCGTTGGCCGAGATCCGCTGCACAGTGGCTTCAAACAGTTGCAGGGTCTGCTCGTCGATGCCCCCCAGCAGCTCCCGGCGGATATTCATTATGCGGTCGGCGATCTGATCGAGCAGGGTCTGGCCTGCCGGGGTCACGCAGACGATGCGGGCCCGCTTGTCCTGACTGCAGCAGTGGCGCTCAATCAGTCCCTGCTCTTCCAACTGGCCCAGGGTGCGCATCAGGGATGGCAGTTCTATTTCGAGGGCTTCGGCCAGGGTCTTCTGGCTGACATGGTTCCCCATGCGGGAGAGTTTCCACAGCGCGGTCCAGCGGGGATGGGTGAGGCCAAGGGGAGCCAGCTCCAGGTCGGCGGCAGTACGCCATAGCCGGTGCATCCGCGCTATCTGCTCGGCGAGCGACAGCTCGCGCAACCTTTCCAGATCCGTCATCTTCTCATCCTCAATGTACTTAGCCTGCTAAGTATCATACTTGTTTAGCAGGCTAAGTAAATAGTGTGATGCGGATCATGTTTCTGGTCGGATCTTTCGCTGGTGCGAGTTGGCAGCATTCGAGACCCTGATATTATTTTCGGGGCTGATCCACTCGAGACTCTCTTGCCGCTTCGGATATTGCGCCGTGAATGGAGGATATCTGGCGATTATTTTCATGAAATTTTCAGCTTCAGCGAGCAGCTCTTTTTTTATCCGCTAATATTGATGGGGTTATAAAACAAGGGGGAAACGGGTTGTGGATGGATATGACAGTGGATGTGTGTATCTGGCAATTGAAACGCTGTTGAGTGATGGAGAATATGGTGCAGAGTCACACCATGGCGTGAATCGGGAAGGCGCTATCAGAAGTACCGATATCAGTCATGATTTTGACCCCGCCAATATTCCATTGTTGTTGGCAGAATAGACCTGACCGTGTGTGATCCTTGTGAGTTCAAGCCAGTGCTCTGGTATTCGCTGGCTTGACTCATCACTATTTCAATCTCCCCTTTTTGCATCTTTCTTCTCACCCTTTTTCATCGTGAGAGCTTCCTGCACGCTGACTCAAACCCTGATGTGGCATGCCGTGGCACTCGCGTCGTGGCGATGATATTGCCCGCTGATTATCACTCACAGGATCTGTGGCGATAAATGGTCGCAGAGCTTGTCATCTGGCTCTGTTATTTCCCCGAAGGGGGGAGATCATCGCATCGTTATTACTGCTGATCACCAAAATATCCGCCATTATGGTCGCTCGTTTTATCACCCTATTTCCTGACTTGGTCGGGTATCGGATGTCTGGTGTTCTATTGTGCTGCGCACGTTGGCGGCACCATGATGTTTAAGTTTTTAATGTTTTTATATGGCTTTGCAATCTGGCTAACCGACAGGAGTGAGGGGGATCAATAAAGTAGCGGTCACAATCACACGCAGAGTACATAACAATGAAAAACCTCTCACCCCTACAAACCACACAAGAAAAGGCCGCCTTTATGGGCGGCCAACAAATTGCCGGTATGCCGCTCTTTATATTTCTGGGGCTGGCGACCTGTGTTCTCTTTTCCGGCTGGAATGGCTCGCTGCCGCTGGGCATGGTCGGTGCGTTGGCGCTGATGTTCGTGCTGGGCACCCTGCTGACCGAGCTGGGTGAGCGGATCATGCCGATCCGCGAATACCTGGGGGGCGGCACCATCCTCGCCATCTTCGGCGGTGCCGCCCTGTTTGAATATCAGTTGCTGCCGGTGCAGGCGGGGCAGGTCATCACCAACTTCATGAAGGAGGGGGGCTTTCTCAACTTCTTTATCGCCAGTCTGGTGACCGGTTCGGTGTTCGGCATGAGCGGCGCGCTGCTGAAAAATGCCGCCATGCGCTACCTGCCGGTCATTCTCGGCGGCGTCGCACTGGCGCTGCTGAGCGTGGGGCTGGTCGGCTCCCTGATGGGGTATGGCTTTAAGAATGCGGTGTTGCTGATCGGCCTGCCCATCATGGGCGGTGGCATGGGCGCCGGTGCGGTGCCCCTGGTGGAGATCCTCTCCGGCCCCATGCAGATGTCCAGTGCGGATCTATTGTCGCGCATGGTACCGGCTGTGGTGATCGCCAATACCCTGGCCATTCTGGTGGGCTCCCTGCTGGCGCGGCTCGGTCGCCGCTACCCCTCCCTGACTGGCAACGGCAAGCTGATGGTTAAAGAGAGTAGCCAGAGCATTGCTGACGAGCAGGCCGAAGCGCCGACCCTGCAGAGTCTGGGCATGGGCCTTTTCATCAGCTCCAGCATGTTTGTGCTGGGCTCCCTGCTTGGCAACTTTATCCCGATGCACCCCTTCGCCCTGATGATTTTGGCGGTTGCCTTTATCAAGGTGAGTGGTCTGCTGCCGCGCCGTTATGAGCAGGCGGCGGCCGACTGGTATCAGTTTGTGGTGAGCAACCTCACTCCCTCCCTGCTGGTGGGGATCGGCGTCGCCTATACCAGTATTCCGGAGCTGATCAGTGCCTTCTCCGTCAGCTACTTCGTGCTGGTCATGGTCACCGTGATCGGTGGCGCCCTTGGCGCGGCACTGGTGGGGCGGATGATCGGCTTCTATCCCATCGAGGCGGCCATCACCGGCGGGCTCTGCATGGCCAACATGGGCGGCACCGGCGACGTAGCCGTGCTCTCGGCGGCCCAGCGGATGAAGCTGATGCCCTTTGCCCAGATCTCCTCTCGCCTTGGCGGCGCCGTGATGCTGATCCTGGCTACTGCTCTTATCTCCCTGCTCGCCTGATACCGGATTGAGGAACAAACAAAATGAACGACATCATGATGGGCACCAGCCTGCCCTATGCAGAACGCAAGCGTCAGGGCGTGCGGGGTCGCATGCCCCACAAGGAGGAGTCCCTCTCCCAGCAGCGGCGCCGGATCTACCGATTGGTCAGCGCCATGCAGAGTCCGTTTGACCAGCATCTGCTGCTGCGCCAGCTGCAGGAGGACAACCCGGTGCTGTTCTACGATCTGGTGCGCCACCACCTGCCGGAGCTGCTGCCGATCATCTACACCCCGGTGGTGGGGGAGGCGTGCCAGCGCCACAGCGATCTCTATCTGCGCAGCCACGGCCTCTACCTCTCCTGGCACGACCGGGATGATCTTGACGACATCCTCGAGTCGGTGGAGCAGGAGGTGGATGTGATCGTCATCTCCGACGGCGAGCGGGTGCTGGGGCTTGGCGATCTCGGTATCGGCGGCATGGGGATCTGTATCGGCAAGCTGGCGCTCTACTCCGCTGCTGGCGGCATCAATCCGGCGCGCACCCTGCCGCTCTGTGTCGATGTAGGCACCAACAACCCCGAGCTGCTGGAGGATGACTCCTACCTCGGCTGGCAATCCCCGCGTATCGACGGCGAGAGCTATTACCACTTCATGGACAAGGTGGTGGGCGCCATTCGCAAGCGCTGGCCGCAGGTGGTGCTGCAGTTTGAAGACTTTGCCGGCAAGCATGCCGCCAACTTGCTGACCCGTTATCGCGACGAGCTCTGCATGTTTAACGACGACATTCAGGGCACGGCGGCAGTCGCCTCCGCCTGCGTGCTGGCCGGGTTGCAGCAGGCGGGGACCGCCCTGTGCGATGCCCCGGTGCTGATCGTCGGCGCGGGTTCAGCCGGTTGCGGCATCGCCGCCATGCTGGCCCAGCTGGCGGGGAGTCACGACGGCGTCTGGCTGTTTGATCAGGACGGGGTGGTTTGCAGCGATCGCCCCAACCTGACTCGTGCCCAGCAGCCATTTGCTCGATCCGTGGAGGAGGGGAGCAGTTCACTGCTGGAGACCATCCGGCAGGTGCGTCCGGCGGTCTTGATTGGCGTGAGCGGGCAGGGTGGCCTCTTTACTGGCGAGGTGTTGCAGGCGATGGGGGAGGTGTGCGATCAGCCGGTGATCCTGCCACTCTCCAACCCGACCCGCAGCGCCGAGGCCACTCCCGAGCAGGTGTGGGCCGCCACAGATGGCCGCGCTCTGCTGGCCACCGGCAGCCCCTTTGCGCCGGTGACGGTGGCCGGGGAGCGGCGGGTGGTCTCCCAGTGCAACAACGTCTATGTATTCCCGGGCATTGGTCTCGGAGCCTGCGCCGTCAAGGCGCGCCGCATCAGCGATGGCATGTTGCTGGCCGCGGTGCGGGCAGTCGGCGCCTATCCGCTGGTGGCGGGTCGGCTGCTACCCCCCATCGAACAGGTGGGAGAGGTGGCCCGCGCCGTCGCCAGAGCGGTGGCGCTCTGCGCCCGCGAGGAGGGGGTGGCCGATTTTGTCGGCGATCCGGCACCTTTGATTGACCAGACCTGGTGGCATCCGCACTATTGGGCAGCGTCCTGACGTTTTAAGGTATGTGCATGAAACTTCGCCACCAGTTGGTCACCCTCTCTCTCGGGCTCTCCCTGCTGCTGATCCTCATTCTGGGCAGCCTGCTGGCCCTCTTTATCCGTCATCTGCTGGAGAGCAATCTGCAGGATAAAGGGAGCGATCTGGCACGGGTGATGGCGGCGGACACCCGGGTGGTCGAGGCTCTGCGTCAGGGCAGTGATCCTACCCTGCGCGACTATGTGGAGGCGGTCTGCAACCGCACCGACGCCACCTATATGGTGGTGACCGACGAGCATGGTCGCCGCCTCAGCCACCCCAACCCCGAGCTGGTGGGGCAGAAATTCCGCGGCGAGGATATCTGGCCCGCGCTGCAGGAGCGGCGCAGCTACTGTTCCAAGGATCGGGGCACCATGGGACCGGCGATCCGCTGCTTCTCCCCGGTGGTTGGCGGGGATGGGCGCGTCATGGGGGCCGTGGTGGTGGGCTACCTGATGCAGCAGGTGGAGGGCATCTATATGGAGCGGGTGGCCCTGCTCATCTGCGCCATCGTTGCTGTGCTGGGGTGCGGCCTGCTGTTGGCACTCTGGGTGCAATACCTGCTGCGCAAGACCCTGCTCGATCTGGAGCCGGAGGCAATCGTGCGCCGTTTCACCCTGCAGGATCTGGTGCTGGAGCACATCACCGAAGGGGTGATTGCCCTCGATGGCCGCGGCAACATCAACATGATCAACAGCACCGCCAGCTATCAGCTGCGGCTGCCGGTCACCGGGCGCCATGCCTTGCAGGGGCAGTCGCTGGCGGAGCTGGTGCCGCCCCTCGCCCCCTGTCTGGAGCAGGAGGGGGGCGAGGTGAGCTTTACCATTCAGGGAGAGTCCTTTGTCGGCCGCTGGCAGGCGGTGCAGGGCAAGGCACCGGGGCGACTGCTGATCTTCAGCCGCCCAGAGGTGGCCGCCAGTCTGGGGGTGCAGGTGACCCACCTGCGCCAGTATGCCGAGATGCTGCGGATGCAGAGCCACGAGTTTGCCAACAAGCTGAGCAGCCTCTCCGGTCTGTTGCAGCTGGGCCATGTGGATCAGGCGGTGGAGCTTATCCAGCAGGAGAACGAAGCATGCCAGACCATGCTGCAGGAGCTGCTGCGGCTGATCGACAACAAGCCGGTGGCGGGGCTTATTCTCGGCAAGTTCAGTCGGGCCCGCGAGCTCGGGGTGACCCTGGAGCTCGATCCCGATTCGGCGCTGGCGGAGTATCCGGCTTCGGTCTCGGCCGATCTCATCACCCTTATTGGCAACCTGCTGGACAACGGTCTGCAGGCGGCCTGGCGCAACCGCCAGCAGCGGCCGCCGCGGGTGCTGCTGTCCCTGTGCGATGTGGGGCGGCGGCTGGTGATCGAGGTGGAGGATAGCGGCGAGGGGGTCGACGAGGAGCTGGCCGATCACCTGTTCGATTACGGGGTGAGTCGCCAGAGCGGCGATCACGGGGTGGGTCTGTTCCTGGTCAAGGAGACCGTGGGTCGGCACGAGGGTGTGATAGAATGGCGGCGAACCGCCGAGCAGACCACCCTGTTTGGTATCTACTTGAATAAAAACCAATTAATGTGAGCCATGGACCCAATAATCACGCTTGTTATTGAAGATGACGATCGGATCGGTGCCATCTTGTCAGAACTGGTGGCGGCGACACCCGGTTTCTCCCTGCTGGGGCGGGCCGGCACCCTGGCCCAGGCCGATGCCATGATGGCAGGTGTGGTGCCCCAACTGCTGCTGGTGGATGTCTCCCTGCCCGATGGCTCCGGCCTTGAGTGGGTGAGCCGCCTGCGCAGCCACAACCGCGAAGCCTACGTCATCATGGTGACTGCCTCGCGGGATGTGGAGACCATCCAGCAGGCCCTCAACCTGGGGGTTCATGACTATGTCATCAAACCATTGCGGCTGTTTCGCATCCAGCAGAGTCTGGACGAGATCCTGCAATTGCACAGCCGCCTCTGCGAGAGGGGTCGGCTGGAGCAGGAAGATCTCGACAAGCTGCTGGGCAAGGGAGGGCGCTCTCAGATCAAGGAGATGCGCGTCACTCCCAAGGGGATCGACAGCATCACCCTGCGTCAGGTGCTGGATCTGCTGGCGGGCGAGCCGGAGAACGTCTTCTCCACCGACACGGTGGCGCTGCGACTCTCCCTCAGCCGCACCACGGCGCGCCGCTATCTGGAATATCTGGAGTCGGAAGACAGGGTGGATGTGGATCTCAACTATGGTCAGCGGGGGCGGCCGGAGCGGCGCTACCGCTGGCGCCGGGCCGGTTGAGATGCGCACTGGCGTGCATTGCAGAAACAACAAGGGAGCCATGGGCTCCCTTGTTGTTTCCGGACGATGTTCTTTCTCAGGCGGCTTCCCGTTCGGCTACCGGCGCACGCCCCTTCAGTTGGGAGGCCATCACCCCGCCCAGGATCAGCCCGCCCCCCAGCAGGTGGTAGCCATGGATCGGCTCGCCCAGACCGACGACGGCGATCAGCGCCGTACAGAGCGGCATCAGGTTCATAAAGACCGAGGTGCGCTCTGCCCCCATGCAGGCGAGGCCGCGCATCCAGCAGTAGGCTGCCAGCAGAGAGGAGGCGAGCCCGGCGAAGAGCACCAGTCCCCACCCTTCGGCCGGCACCGCCATCGAGTCGGCGCTGAGAGCGAGCGGTACCAGCAGCAGTACGGCCAGCAGGATCTGCATGTAGAGGTTGAGCCAGGGGCCAAACGGCAGGTGCCAGCGGCGGATCAAGAGGCCGTAAAGGGCGTAGCTGGCGGACCCCAGCAGCATCATGCCATCCCCCGGGTTGATGCCGTTATGGAGCAGGGCAAGCGGTTCGCCCTTGCCAAGCAGCCAGAGCACCCCGAACAGGGAAAGACTCATGCCGAGCAGTGCCTGTTTGCCGGGACGCTGGCCGAAGAAGAGCGCCCCTTGCAGCAGGGTGAGCAGCGGAATGAGGGAGCCGATCACCCCCATATTGGTGGCCGAGGTGCTGTGGGCAGCGTAGTAGGCCAGACACTGGTAGAGCACCATACCGAGCGCCGCCAGCACCAGCAGCTTGCCGAGCCAGGGGCGAACCTCACTGCGTCGCCGCCAAAGGGTGGGCAGGCAGAAGGGAGTCAGCGCCAGGGCGGCGATCACCCAGCGATAGAAGGAGATAGCCGCGGGGTCGAGCACGCTGGCGGCCGCCTTGGAAACCACGGTATTGGTAGCCCAGATCAGCACCGCCATCAGCGGAAAGAGAAGAGGGGAAAAGATTCGCATCAGAGGCTCCTTATTAACAGGGGGCCAAGTCTACCCTTGTCTTTATATTATCAAGTAGCGTAAAACAGACAGATGACCCAGCGGAAAAGACAACTCTTTCTGATGCACCTTATTCCGGCCCACACGGGCTGCGTCTGCCCGCAACTGATGGCTGCTTTTGGCCTGTGCCGGAGACCGAGCCAACAGGGCGTTGCATCACGCCTGCTCCTCTCTCTCGCTGACAAGGGGCGCTGATGGCCACTCACCACTTTCAGCCGGTAGATGTCGTTCCGCCTGCTCCCAATCCGCTCTATTTCAGTTACCAGCAGATGCTGGCCGACAGTGCGACCGTGCTGCACTCCCACCCCTGGGGCCAGCTCAACATGATCAGCCTGGGGATCATGGAGATAGAGCTGGGGGATCAGCGACTGGTGGCCCCTGCCGACTACCTGATCTGGGTGCCGGCGGATCTCGAGCACACCTCCTACAACGAGCAGACCCTCGACTACACCTCCATCTACGTCAGCCACGAGCTGGCGGCCAAGCTGCCGCCAGAGCCCAGATTGCTGCTGCTCACCCCACTTATTCGCGCCCTGCTGAGCGATTTTTGCGAACGGCGGGTAGGCCATATGGTGGATGAGTGGGATCAGCGTCAGGCCGAGTTGCTGGTGGAGCGACTGGCGCGCACCCGCTGTCAGGAGAGCTACCTGCCGATGAGTCAGGACAAGCTGCTGGCTCCCATGCTGGCGGCGTTACACAGCGATCCTGCCGACCCCCGTACTCTGGCCCAATGGGCCGGACAACTGCACACCACAGAGCGCACCCTGGCGCGGCGCTGCCTGCGGGAGCTGGGGATGAGTTTCGGTCAGTGGCGGGCGCGGCTGCGGCTGCTCAAGGCGCTGGCCTGGCTCAAGGGGGACATGCCCATTCAGGAGATCAGCTGGCGGCTCGGTTACGGCTCCACCTCGGCCTTTATCGCCATGTTCAACCGGGAGCTGGGCTGCTCCCCCCAGCGTTATCGTCTACAGTCAGGCCGATAACAAATTGCCGGACATGTCATCTGATGAAGCAAAACAAGAAGGGCGCCCGCAGGCGCCCTTTCTGATGACGTCTGCTTGCGCTAGAAGAAGCCGAGCGGGTTGATATCGTGACTCACCAACAGGTTCTTGGTGTTCTGGTAGTGGTCCAGCATCATCTTGTGGGTCTCGCGGCCTATCCCCGACTTCTTGTAACCGCCAAAGGCGGCATGTGCCGGGTAGGTGTGGTAGCAGTTGACCCAGACCCGGCCAGCCTGAATGCCACGCCCCATGCGCCAGGCCAGATTGCTGTCTCGGGTCCACAGGCCTGCTCCCAACCCGTACTGGGTGTCGTTGGCAATGGCCAGAGCATCCGCCTCGTCCTTGAAGGTGGTGACCCCGAGCGCCGGCCCGAAGATCTCCTCTTGGAACACCCGCATCTTGTTCTGACCGGAGAAGATGGTGGGCTGGATGTAGAACCCCCCCTCCAGTCCGCTCACCTTGGCCGGGCCGCCGCCGATCAGCATCTTGGCCCCTTCGCCGCGGCCGATCTCCATGTAGCCCAGGATCTTGTCGAACTGCTCGCGGGACGCCTGCGCACCCACCTGAGTGGCGGTGTCGAGGGGGTTGCCCTGCACTATGGTGCGGGCGCGGGCCAGCACCCTGTCCATGAAGTCGTCATAGATGCTGGCCTGCACCAGCGCGCGGGAGGGACAGGTACACACTTCCCCCTGGTTGAAGAAGGTCATCAGCATCCCTTCTACCGCCTTGTCGATGTAGTTGCTCTCGTGCTGCATCACGTCGGCGAAGTAGATATTGGGGGACTTGCCCCCCAGCTCCACGGTGGAGGGGATCAGCTTGTCGGCGGCGCAGCGCAGGATATGGGCGCCCACTTCGGTCGAACCGGTGAAGGCCAGTTTCTGGATCCGGTTGCTGGTGGCCAGCGCCTGACCTGCATCGGCGCCGAAGCCGTTGACCACGTTGACTACGCCGGGGGGCAGGATGTCCTTGATGAGATCCATCATCAGCATGATAGTGACCGGGGTCTGCTCGGCGGGCTTGAGCACGCTGCAGCAACCCGCCGCCAGCACAGGGGCAAGTTTCCAGGCGGCCATCAGCAGCGGGAAGTTCCACGGGATGATCTGGCCGACCACGCCGATGGGTTCCTTAAAGTGGTAGCTGACGGTGTTCTGATCCAGCTCGGCGGCCGAGCCCTCCTGAGCGCGAATGCAGCCAGCGAAATAGCGGAAGTGATCCACCACCAGCGGCAGGTCTGCCGCCAGGGTTTCGCGTACCGCTTTGCCGTTCTCCCAGGTTTCGGCGATGGCGAGTCGCTCGATGTTCTGCTCGATGCGATCGGCGATGCGCAGCAGCAGATTGCTGCGCTCGGTGACGCTGGTTTTGCTCCAGCTGGTGAACGCCTTGTGGGCGGCATCAAGCGCCAGCTCGATATCGGCGGCGTCGGAGCGGGCGACCTCGCAGAATACTTTGCCGTCCACTGGCGAGATGTTTTCAAAGTAGCGGCCGGCGCGAGGTGCCACCCACTCACCACCGATGAAGTTGTCGTAACGGGACTTGAAGCTGACCAGGGCACCTGCCTGACCGGGAGCGGTATAAATCATCTCATCATCCTTTATGTGTGTGATCCTGACCGGGCTGGCTGACAGACCGGTTGCCAGCTGATATCGCAAGGGGCGTGCCAAAGGGTCTGACCAGCAGGTGGAAGGTTACAAAAACGTTATCAAATGGGGTGTGGCAGCGTATCTTGGTTAACCAATGACCACGACTACTGCGATAAAACTGTACCGTTTCTGGACAGTGGCCGAGACAGTCGTGCTGTTTGTGAACAGGAGGCGTGATGAGTGAGTCACTTCAACCCGGTCCCGGTCCGATCCAGCGTTCCTGGCAGCGTTGCCTGCATCAGGGGCTGAGCCGCCAGCAGAGCGCTGATCTGGACTTGCTGCCCCAGGGGGAGCTGTCGGCCCGTCAGGAGCAGCACAGGGCGCTGATCGCCTGCTTCCAGCGCTTCGTGCTGCCGCTGTTTGCCCAGTTGCTGGCGGGTCGCCCCTGTCGCCTGTTGTTGTGTGACGGTGAGGGGGCCATTCTGGCCGCCAGTGGTGATGAGGGGTTCGCCCGCCATGCCGAGCGTATCTTTTTGCGCAGTGGCGCCCGCTGGGGGGAGGCGAGCAAGGGCACCAACGCCATCGGTACTGCGCTGGCCGAGCAGAGCGAAGTGCAGGTGCTCGGCAATCAGCACTTCTTCGCCCAGCACAGCTTCCTCAGTTGCAGCGCCTGTCCGTTGCTCGGGCCGGACGGGCAATTGCTGGGCGTACTCGATATCTCCACCGATGCTGCCCACCACGACGGTGACATGCTGGGCACGGTGCGGCTGCTGGCGATGACGCTGGAAAATGCACTCTTGGCGCGTCAGCCGGGCTGGCTGGTGGATCTCGAGCCCCAGAGCCTCTGGTCCGCTCGCCTGTTGCTGGGAGAGGAGGGGGAACTGCTCGGCGCCAACCGGGCAGGCCGGCTCTGGCTCGGCCAGCACCCTTTCGATGGCAGACAACTGCTGCGCGAGGGGCGTGGCTTGCGGCTGGTGCCAGAAGCGGACGAGACCTTTTCCCGCGCCGTGCTGCCGGGTCACTCAAGCCCGGTGCCACATCCGCAGCAGGTGCCGCTCAAGATGCTGGAGCGCGGCATTTCGCTGCTTATAGAGGGGGAGACTGGCAGCGGTAAAGAGCATCTGGTGCGGGCCCTGCACCGAGCGTCGAGTCGGCGGGAGCAGCCACTGGTGTGCGTCAACTGTGGCGCGTTGCCAGCAGATCTGGTGGAAGCCGAGCTGTTTGGCTATGTGGGCGGGGCTTTCAGCGGTGCCCGCAGTCAGGGCAGTCAGGGTTATCTGCGTGCAGCCCATGGTGGCATGCTGATGCTCGATGAAATTGGCGAACTGCCGCTGCAGGCTCAAACCCGACTGCTGAGGGTGTTGCAGGAGCGCAGCGTGACACCGGTTGGCAGCCACAAGCCGGAGGCGGTGGATTTCTGGCTGGTCAGTGCCAGCCACCGGGATCTGGCGGCCATGGTGCAGAGTGGCGCATTTCGCGAAGACCTCTATTACCGGATCTGCGGCTGGCGCCAGCAGCTGATGCCGCTGCGCCGTTGGCCTGCCGCTGAGCGTCTGGGGTTGATCCTGCGACTGTTGGCGGAGATGGACCCGACCCTGCGTCTGACCCGCGATGCGGAGCAACAGCTGCTGGCCCATCCGCTGCCCGGCAACGTGCGCCAGCTCAAGCAGGCACTGGAAGTGGCCTGTGTGCTGGCAGAGGGGTTGGGTTGGATAGAACCCGCCCACCTGCATCTGCCCAGTGTGGCCACAGAGCCCGGCGTCTTGCCGATGGGGGAGGCGACCAGTTTGCGTGAACAAAACCGGCGGCAGGTACAGCAAACGCTGGCGGCGTGCGGGGGCAACGTGAGCGAGGCGGCGCGCCAGCTCGGCATCAGTCGCACCACCCTCTACCGGGCGCTGCGTGAGGCGCTCTGAGTTTTCGATTCCTCTCACCGGTTGTTTTCAAGCAGCAGATGACGGCTGGAGCCCTGCCCGTCCAGCCGCTATGATGCGCCCTGGCCGGGGCATTGCGCCCGTTGACTCATCCGTTGAGGATTTTCTGCCATGTCACAACACATAGGGGCGCTGACCCTGCTGGTGGCTGATTACGATCAGGCCATTCGCTTTTTTACCGAGGGACTTGGCTTTGCGCTCCTGGAAGACACCCGGCTCGACGAGCCGGGCAAACCGGGCAAGCGCTGGGTACGGGTTGCTCCCAAAGGCGCTCCCGGTTCCGCGCTGCTGCTGGCACAAGCGGCCAATGCGCAGCAGCAGGCCGCCATCGGCCAGCAGGGCGGTAGCCGGGTATTTCTGTTCCTCGAGACCACTGATTTCTGGGGGGATTACCAGCGCATGCAGGCGTACGGTGTTCATTTTTGTGAACTGCCCCGCGACGAGCCTTATGGCACCGTGGTGGTGTTTGAGGATATCAGCGGCAACCGGTGGGACTTGTTGCAACGTACTGCTGCCAACTGAATCTGAAAACGTTTATCATCCCGCCTGTCATAAAGTCATAAAAGTGTCACAGAAAATTCTAATAATTGGCGCACCCATCTTCACAGAGGAGAGAGAAGGGAATGGCTAAGCGAATTCTGGTGGTCGAGGACGAAGCACCGATCCGCGAAATGCTCTGCTTCGTGTTGGAGCAGAAGGGATATGAGACGATTGAAGCGGAAGATTACGCCGATGGACTGGCGAAGGTGCGCGAACCCTACCCCGAACTCATCGTGCTCGACTGGATGATGCCGGGCGGCAGTGGCATCCAGTTTATCAAGCAGCTCAAGCAGGATGAGGTGACGCGCCAGATCCCGGTGGTGATGCTCACCGCTCGCGGTGAAGAGGAGGACAAGGTGCGTGGTCTGGAGGCCGGTGCCGACGACTATATCACCAAGCCGTTCTCGCCCAAGGAGCTGACCGCTCGCCTCCATGCGGTGATGCGCCGCGTGTCGCCCACCTCGGTGGATGAGGTGATCGAGGTGCAGGGGCTGAAACTCGATCCTGTCTCCCACCGGGTCAGTGCCGAAGAGAAGGCGCTCGACATGGGGCCGACCGAATTCAAGCTGCTTCACTTCTTCATGACTCACCCCGAGCGGGTCTACAGCCGTGAGCAGCTGCTCAACAATGTCTGGGGTACCAATGTGTACGTCGAGGACAGAACCGTGGATGTGCATATTCGTCGCCTGCGCAAGGCGATTGAAGAGACAGGGCACGACAGATTGATCCAGACGGTGCGTGGAGCCGGATACCGCTTCTCAACCCGTCTCTAGAGGCAGTTATGTTGCAACCTTACGCCTGGCGGCGACAGTTGTGGCGAATGGCGTTTTTTTACGCCCCCTTCGCATTGGTTGGCTGGTTGATTGATCATCTTGCCCTCTGCCTGTTGGTGGCGGCCGTGTTGCATCTGGGCTGGCACTATCGCTTCCAGAAGCGGCTCTCTGACTGGCTGTGGCACGACCGCAGCCTGGTGCCCCCCAGCGGCAATGGCAGCTGGGAGTACATCTTCAACGGTATCTACAAGTTGCAGCAGCGTCACCGTGCCCGTCGCCGCGAGCTGGCGGGGCTGATCCGCCGCTTCCGGGAGGGTGCCGAGGCGCTGCCCGATGCCGCCGTGGTGTTTCGCACCGATGGCAGTATCCTCTGGTGCAACCGGCTGGCGGAGCAACTGCTCGGTTTTCGCTGGCCGGAGGATGCCGGCCAGCATATCGGCAACCTCATTCGCAATCCGGCCTTTAACGCCTATCTGGGCAAGGGAGCGTATGACGAGCCCCTCGAGATGCACTCCCCGGTCAATGAGGAGAAGTTTCTCGAGTTTCGCATCATGCCCTACGCCTCGGATCAGGCGATGCTGGTGGTGCGGGATGTCACCCGCTTGCGCAGTCTCGAGAAGACCCGCAAGCACTTCGTCTCCAACGTCTCTCACGAGCTGCGCACCCCGCTGACCGTGCTCAAGGGCTATCTGGAGATGACCGAGGAGCCGCCCCCGCCCGCCATGTGGGCCAAGGCGCATCGGGTGATGATGGAGCAGACTATCCGGATGGATAATCTGGTCAATCAGCTGCTCACCCTCTCCCGTATCGAGGCGGCCCCGACCGTGGATCTCTCCCATCTGGTGGACATGCCTGCCATGCTGGGGCTGCTGGAGCAGGAGGCGCGGGCACTCTCGGGCGAACGGGCCCACCAGCTCGAATTTGTGGTGCAGCCCAATCTTCTGGTGCGCGGGGATCAGGAGCAGCTGCGCAGTGCCGTCTCCAACCTGGTCTACAACGCCATTCACTACACCCCGGCGGGGCGAAAAATTACCGTGGAGTGGCGCAAGCAGGGGGCGATGGCGCTGTTTGCCGTGAGCGATGAAGGGGAGGGGATTGCCCCAGAGCATCTGGCGCGGCTGACCGAGCGGTTCTATCGGGTCGACAAGGCCCGTTCCCGCCACACCGGCGGCTCAGGCTTGGGCCTTGCCATCGTCAAGCATGCCCTCAGTCATCATGACTGCCAGCTCGATATCGAGAGCCGGGTCGGCCTTGGCAGCCGCTTCAGCTTTCTCATCCCGAGCCGCATGGTGTTGATTAAATAGTCTTTTATGGCAATGGGTTAGCTGCAAAAAGAGGGCCTTTGAACGGGCCCTCTTTTCATTTGTTCAAATCTGTCGCCATGTCATTAAAGTGTCACATTAAATCCATAAATTTGTCACTGCCAGGTCAGATACTGGCGCCGTCTTAAGAACGGACCTTCTGTAACTTTGGAGAGATTGGATGAAACTCAACAAACTGGCTGGTGTAATCGGATTCACCGCAGCAACCCTGTTTTCTGTCAGCGCCCTGGCTGCCGGTGTGGATAAAGACCTGCCGGATTACACACCGACCAGCGGCATTTCGGGCAACCTGTCCTCTGTCGGCTCTGACACTCTGGCCAACATGATGACCCTGTGGGCCGAAGAATTTAAGCGCTTGTACCCCAACGTCAACGTGCAGATCCAGGCCGCCGGTTCTTCTACCGCCCCGACTGCCCTGACCGAAGGTGTTGCCCAGTTCGGCCCGATGAGCCGTGCCATGAAGGCTGGTGAAGAGGAAGCATTCGAGAAGCGTTACGGCTACAAGCCGACTGCCATCCGTGTCGCAGTCGATGCCCTGGCGGTGTTCGTCAACAAGGACAACCCCATCAAGGGGCTGACCATGCCGCAGATCGATGCCATCTTCTCCAGCACCCTCAAGTGCGGCGAAGCCAAGGCTGCCACCAAGTGGTCTGATCTGGGTCTGGACGGCAACTGGTCCTCTAAGGATCTGCAACTGTTCGGTCGCAACTCCGTATCCGGTACCTACGGTTACTTCAAGGAGCACGCCCTGTGTAACGGCGACTTCAAGAGCGGCGTGAACGAGCAGCCGGGTTCTGCCTCCGTGGTGCAGTCTGTCTCTGCCTCCCTGAACGGCATCGGCTACTCCGGTATCGGTTATGTCACCTCCGGCGTGCGTGCAGTACCGCTCTCCAAAGATGGCAAGACCTTCATCGAAGCGACCTCCGATAACGCCATCACCGGCAAGTATCCGCTGTCACGCTTCCTGTACGTTTACGTGAACAAGCATCCGAACAAGCCGCTCTCCCCGATGGAGCAAGAGTTCGTCAAGATGATGCTCTCCAAAGCAGGCCAGAACATCGTTGCCAAAGATGGCTACGTGCCGGTGCCGGCCAAGGTGGTACAGGCTGACCTGAAAAAGCTGGGTATCATGTAACTGCCTGCAGTCAGCATGCCCTGATAAAACGAGCCCCAAGCGGGCTCGTTTTGTTTTTGTCGGCTGTCAGTTTTGTTAATAGCGCTGGATGGATATTTTTCCGCCAGCCGGGGGCTGGCTCCCTTGCTTAGCAGGGCGGCATTTCCGAGAATAGGGCAACTTTATGGCAAAGGATCCCTTCATGATTGCGTCCCTCACCAAGTTTGGCATGGTAGCCCTCTGTAGTTCCCTGCTGGTCGCCTGCGCCCAGTCGCCGACCGGCCGCAGCCAGATGCTGCTCTACTCTCCCCAGCAGATGAACCAGCTGGGCGCCGACTCCTTCGAACAAATGAAGAAGCAGGAGAAGGTGAGCAAGGATGCCAAACTCAACGCCTATGTCTCCTGTGTCGCCAAGGCGGTGACCGCCCAGGTGCCGGCCAGCTATGGCATCACCAACTGGGAAGTGGTGGTGTTTGACTCCAAACAGGTCAACGCCTTCGCCCTACCCGGCGGCAAGATCGGGGTCTACAGCGGCCTGCTCAAGGTGGCCAAGAATCAGGATCAGTTGGCGACCGTCATCGGTCACGAGCTGACTCACGTACTGGCCCAGCACTCCAACGAACGACTCTCGCGCAGCCAGCTGGCGGGGATCGGTCTGGCGGCCGCCGACATTGCCATGGGCACCAGCGAGTATCGCGGCGCCACCATGGCCGCCCTTGGCCTCGGGGTTGAGGTGGGGGTGATGTTGCCCTATGGCCGTACTCAGGAGAGCGAAGCGGATCGGCTGGGGCTTGAGCTGATGGCGCGCGCCGGGTTCAATCCGGCCGAGGCAATCCCCCTGTGGCAAAACATGAGTGCCGCTGCCGGTGGCAACACGCCGCCGCAACTGCTCTCCACCCACCCGAGCAACGAGAACCGGATCGCCGAGTTGCAGGCGCAACAGGCGCAAGTGTTGCCGCTCTATGAGCAGGCCCGCGCCAACGGTCTGGTGCCCCAATGCAAGGCATAAGCCTGCGCATGGCGCGCAGCGACGATGCTGCTGCCATGACGGTGATGCAGCGAGCCAGCTGGCTCGCTGCCTATGGCCAGGTGCTCGGCGCCGACATGCTGGAACAGCTCGATGTCACCGCTCATCTGCAGATCTGGCAGAGCCGTCTGGCCGAGCCGGGTCCCAGGCCCATGCTGCTTTGTCTCGACGAGGTGGTGATCGGCCTGCTCTACTGGCAACCACTGCAGGAAGCGGGGCAGAGCAGCGCCCTGATCCGCGCTTTTTACCTCCATCCCGACCACTGGCGACAAGGCTATGGCAAACGGCTGTGGCAGGCGGTGGCGATGCAGATGCGCCGCGCCGGTTGCCATAGCGTCAAATTGTGGCTGCTCGATGGCAACCACATTGGCGAGGGGTTCTACCTGCGCCGCGGCTTTGTCTTTGATGGCGAAGAGCGCACCCTGATAAGCCTCGGGCAGCCCTGCCTGCAGCGACAAATGAGCCGTTTGCTCTGATCACTCTCCCGTTTTTCGCCTTTGGTCACTTTATTTTTTTTGCGAATTAATACAATGTCCCCCTTGAAACAGAGTTGGATAAACACGGGCTGACAAGGGAGTGCTGGCATGTATTACGGCTTTGATATCGGTGGCACCAAGATCGCCTTCGCGGTCTATGACGGTGCATTGAACCTCTGCCACGAGGAGCGCTTGAGCACCCCGGGCAACGATTACGAGGGGTTGCAGCAGCTGATCCGCTCCCGGGTCGAGCAGGCGGATGCCCGCTTCGGCGCACGGGGCTCGGTCGGCATCGGTTTCCCCGGTGTCATCAACAGCCAGGATCACAGCATAGTGGCGGCCAATCTGCCCTCCATCAATGGTCGCCATCTGGGCGCCGATCTGGCCGAGCTGCTGGAGCGGCCGGTCAAGGTGGATAACGACGCCAACTGCTTCCTCTGGTCCGAAGTGCATCAAGGGGCAGCCGACGGCGCAGGCAGTGCGCTCGGTGTCACCATCGGTACCGGCATCGGCGGCGCTGTTTATCTGGCGGGCAAGCTTATTCAGGGGCGCAACTGGCTGGCTGGCGAGATTGGTCACTACCCCTTGCCCGCGACCATGCTGATGAAGTACCCCGAGTTGCCCCGTCCCCGTTGCGGTTGCGGCCGTCTGGTCTGTTTTGAAACCTATGCCTCCGGCACCGGTCTGGAGCGTCTCTATCACCATTTCCATGGCCAGCGCGCCACGGGTCACCAGATTGTGGGGCGCTTCGAGGCCCATGAACCCCATGCGGTCGAGACGGTCGACTGCTGGCTGGAGATCATGGCTGCCGGGCTTGCCACCGCCATTTCGGTGATTGATCCCGAGGTGGTGGTGTTGGGGGGCGGCCTGAGCGGCCTGCCCGCCCTCTATGAACAGCTGCCGCTGCGTCTGCCCGGTCACTTGCTGCCCGGGGTCGCCCTGCCCGAGATCCGTCAGGCCCGCTTCGGCGGCGCCGGCGGTGTACGCGGCGCAGCCTTGCTCAATCTATGAGATCAGATGTGGGGTCTGATCTCCCCGAAAAAGGAGTCCTCATGACCCGTCTTGAAATCTGTATCGACAACCTGGAATCCCTGTTTACTGCCCAGCAATCCGGGGCAGATCGCATCGAGCTCTGCTCTGCGCTGGGTCTGGGCGGCCTGACCCCCTCCTACGGTTTTATGCAGCAGGCGGCCCGCCATGCCACCGTGCCGGTTTATGCGATGATCCGCCCGCGCGCCGGGGATTTTTGTTTCAACGACGGCGAGTTCGAGATGATGCTGCAAGATATCGCGGCGGCACGCGCTGCGGGGCTGCAAGGGGTGGTGGTCGGTTTGCTGGATGAGGAGGGACGGGTGCCTGCCGCCAAGCTCAAACAGCTGGTGGATGCAGCAGGATCGTTGGGGGTCACCTTCCATCGCGCCATCGACCTCTCCTCCGACTGGCGCCTCGATCTGGAGACCATAGTCGCGGCCGGTTGCGAGCGCATTCTGAGCTCGGGCCATGCGCCGACCGCGTTGGCTGGGTTGGAAACCCTGCAAGAGATGCAGCAGGCGCTGGCGGGGCGTGCCAGCCTGATGCCGGGGGCCGGGGTCAATGCCGACAATGTGCGTACCATCATCGAGTTCACCGGAGTGAGCGAAGTGCATATGTCCGGCATGGGCTGGCGCGGTGGCATGGTGCCGCACGGAGTGAATATGGGCACTTCGGATGATGGTCGGGTCAATATCACCGATGGCGCCAAGGTGGCTGCGGTCAGAGTCTTGCTGGATCGCGGTTAAGCAGATCGCCGCCGTTGGGCGGCGTTCATCCGCATCTTGTGTGAAGTTCCTCCCACTGACGGGGAAATCAGGGGCGCCCCCGGCAGCACCCCGGCCAAAAGTCTGATATTATCCCGCCTCTTTACTACATGGATCTGGAGCAACATCTCAATGTCCCAATACGACTCTATCGAACAGAAGGCCAGCTATGGCATCGGCCGCAACATGGGTGATCAGCTGGCGCAGCAAGCCTTCGCCGGTCTGGATATCCCGGCCCTGCAACAAGGTCTGGCAGATGCCCTGAATGGTCTGGAGTTCGCGGTCAGCCGTGACGATATCAATGATGCCTTCCAGGTGATCACTGCGCGTATGCAAGAAGAGCAGGAAGCCGCCGCCAAGGCCGCCGCTGCTGACGGCGAAGCCTTCCTGGCTGACAACGCCAAGCGCGCTGAAGTGAAGGTGACCGACTCCGGTCTGCAGTACGAAGTGCTGGTAGAAGGCAACGGTGCCGTTCCGGTAGCCGGTCAGTCCGTGCGTGTGCACTACCACGGTACCTTCACCCACGGTGGTGTATTCGACAGCTCCGTTGCTCGCGGCCAGCCGGCTGAATTCCCGGTGACCGGCGTGATCGCTGGCTGGGTTGAAGCGCTGCAGCTGATGCCGGTTGGTTCCAAGTGGAAGCTCTACATCCCCCACGATCTGGCCTACGGTGCCCGTGGCGCGGGCTCCATCCCGCCTTACTCTGCACTGGTATTTGAAGTCGAGCTGCTGGACATCCTGTGATCCTGCTGGCTTGATGCAAACGGCGACCCTCGGGTCGCCGTTTGTTTTTGGGCTATGTGATAGACAGCATTTGTCGCGACCAGCGGGCTGGAGAGCAGAAAAGGGCGGCACTTTTGCGCTTTTTACTGGTTTTTTCAGAAACGGGAACAGGCATACTGCGACTCATTAGAGAGGATAAGGAGAACCCGATGAGCAAGAAGATGAAGAAAGTAGCGGGGCTTGCTCTGTTGCTGCTGAGCATTCCGGCCAGTGCTGATGCCATGCGCTGCAAGAACGCCCTGATCACCGAGGGTGACAGTACCGCCGAGATGCTGCTCAAGTGCGGTGAGCCGATGTTGCGTGAAGAGCTCAACCGCAACGAGGAGAACCAGTTTGGCAACATGGTGCAGGTCAAATATGGTGAACGCTGGACCTACAACTTCGGCAAGAACGAGTTCATGCGCTTTGTGACGGTGCGCAACGGCATCATTACCGATATCGAAAATGGCCCGCGCGGCCAGTAGCCGGCGGGCAAAGCATGGATGCACAACAGACAGTAGGGCAAGACCCTTTGACTCACATGTCCGGCAAGGGGTCGCGGTGACCAAGTTGTCTGACAGCCAGATTGATCTGGCGAGCCAGTCTTAGCCGCTGGCGGCAGGTCAGGCCATGGAGGCTGATCCTGCCCGCGTTGAATTCAAATGTCCCCAGCGACTCGATGGCAAAATAGCCTCGATGAAAGCTCTTGATGTAGCGAGCGATCTGCCGTGGGGATAACTGCTTGAATACCTTCATCACACGGTTCCCTGATTGCCTGGACAGGGCACACTATGGTGTCGGTCGATGACACTGAGATGACGGTTTGTAAAGATTTGCATGAATCCTTATTTTGCTGATGGGTTCGGCAAATTGACGGTGTCATAGAAAAAGTTGTGCCATGGCAAACCACCGCACCGATATACTGCGGGCTTGAATGGAACAAATAAAAGGGCCTGTGCGTGGAATGGGTTGATGTGGTGGACGAGAATAACCGGGTGATTGGCGTGGCCGAGCGAGCCGAGGTGCGGCGGGAGAATCTCTGCCATCGTGCCAGCTATATTCTGGTGCTCGACGACGCGGATCGGATCCTGGTGCAGCGACGCACCCTCATCAAGGATTTCTGCCCCGGCATGCTGGATGCCTGCGCCGGTGGTGTGGTCACCACCGGTGAGGAGATGGAGCGCTCCGCCCGCCGCGAGCTGGCCGAAGAGCTGGGGATTATGGATGTTCCTCTGCAGGGCTTTGGCAGCTTTTATGCAGAAGGGGAGGGCTACCGGGTCTGGGGTGGCCTCTTCAGTTGCCGTTATCAGGGTCCGCTGCAGTTGCAGGCCGAAGAGGTGAGCGCGGTGCACTGGATGAGCCTGGCCGAGATTGCCGAGCGCGCCAGCGAATTTACCCCCGACTCCCTGCTCGCCATCGCCACCTGGCAGGCGAGACGCTGACCAACTTCATATATTCTCTTCTCCAGAGACAAGACGGGCAGCCTGATGGCTGCCCGTCTGCCTTTGTGCATTTACTTGGTCTGCTACACCAGCTTGAGGCGCCGGTTGGTGCGCCCGCAAGCGCTCGGTTTGGCGAGCCAGTGACCTTGCCAGTCGGTGGCTAGCCGCAGCAGCGGATACTCCAGATCGAGCCGGGTCACCACCAGCTGGCCTGTTTCATCGCCACTCACGGGATTGCCGCTGGCGGGATCGATGATCTCGATGATGCAGCTCTCGTTGACGATAAAGCCCTGACCGGGCTGACTCTCGTAGGCTACCACCCCCACATCCTGCCACACCAGACAGTTGAGGGCCGCAATGCCATGAATGGCGCGCAGTGGTGCCGTTTCAGGATGGGTGGCTTCGCACAGTAGGGCGCGGCGCAGCGAGTCGCTCGGGATCTCCGCCGCTTCGGCCGCTTCCAGCAGGTCGAGCAGGGTCACCAGCGGGCCGACATAGCCGGTGGGTTGATAGCGCAGCAGTGCCTCCAGCTGGCGCTGGGTATCGTGGGGCCCGCAGGGTACCACGGGAGCCCCCAGCTGGCGGGCGCCGTTATCGAAGATAAAGGCGGTGGGGCCAGCATGATAGTCGTGGCCGTTGAGCATCACTTCCCCCGCCTTGAAACCGGCGGCAAACAGCGCCCGGGCGGCGCCCCACCAGTCAGCACCCGCATACTCGGGTATGGCCAGCTGGCCCGGACAGGAGAAGACCCGCAGCGCCTGACTGGCCGGACGGCCGGTGAGACCGGCAAAGGGGGGATGAGCTTGCTGAGCGGCAAAGAGCTCTTTGCTATCGAGCAGTGGCAGGGTGGCCAGCTCTGCCAGGTCCTCGAGGCGGCACTGGCGATAGGCGCTGGAGTAACCGGCGCAATATTGACTGACATGGGTAAGCTGATGATTGAGCTGGTCCAGTTGCTGCTGTTCGCGCATGGCGGGGGGACGAATTTCCAGACCATCGTAATAGTGTTGCATGGGGCCTCCTGGCGCCGTGAAACCAGCTCAAGAGTAGTCTGCCCAAGGGGAAAATGCCTGCCGCTATCCATGGTCAGGCTCAGAGCCGCTGTTAGGCGGCATCGTCACTCTGGGATAAACTGGCGACTTCCCATCACGACTCAGGACGAGAAATCATGATTGCTGTAGGACAACCCCTGCCTGCGGGCGAATTTACCTTTATCACCGCCGAGGGCAAGCAACTGCGGGATAGCCAGACGCTGTTCGCCGGTAAAAAAGTGGTGCTGTTTGCGGTACCCGGCGCCTTTACTCCCACCTGCTCCAATGCCCATCTGCCCGGCTATGTGGTGCTGGCCGATCAGTTTATGGCCAAAGGGGTGGATGCCATCTGTTGTCTGTCGGTCAACGACGCTTTCGTGATGCGGGCCTGGCAGATGGCCCAGAATGCAGAGGCGATCACCATGCTGGCGGATGGCGATGGCAGCTGGACCCGGGCGCTGGGCCTTGCCAAGGAGACCGGTGCCTTTGGCGGCGTGCGCGCCCAGCGCTTTGCGTTGATCGCCAACGATGGTGTGGTCGAGCAGCTGTTTGTGGAGGCGCCGGGCAAGTTTGAGGTCTCCGATGCCGCGAGCCTGCTGGCTGCACTGTGAAATGTTAATCACGGTTTGATTTCCCCTTGAAATGGGAGGTGGCACAGCTACACTGGCGCCACTTTCCCATGGTGCCTGCCCGTTCGGGCTGGCGCTTCGTTGCAGATAACAAGAGATGAAGATCCTATGACCCTGGCTTTTGTTGCCCTGATTGCCGGACTGGCGCTGCTGGTCTGGAGTGCAGACAAGTTTGTCGACGGTGCCGCCGCCACTGCCCGTTATGCGGGGATGCCGCCGCTGCTGATCGGCATGGTGATCATCGGTTTTGGTACCTCGGCCCCGGAGATGGTGGTCTCGGCGCTGGCGGCGTCACAGGGCAATCCCGGGTTGGCGCTTGGCAATGCCTATGGCTCCAACATCACCAATATCGCGCTGATCCTGGGTCTGACAGCACTGATCAGCCCTATCGCGGTGGCCTCTCAGGTTGTGCGCAAGGAGATCCCGATCCTGCTCGGTATTACCCTGCTCTCCGGCGCCCTGCTGATTGATGGTCATCTGGGCCGGATGGATGCGGTCATTCTGGGGGCCGTCTTCGTTGCCCTGATGGGCTGGTCCATCTGGGCTGGCATGAATGGCAAGGGAGATGCGCTGGATACCGAGACCGCTGAGGATATCGAGAGCGAGGGAATGTCCCTCAAGAGCGCTATCTTCTGGCTGGTGGTCGGGCTGGTGCTGCTGATCGGTGCTTCCCGTCTGCTGGTCTGGGGGGCGGTGACCATCGCTCAGGCGCTCGGTATCAGCGATCTGGTGATTGGTCTCACCATAGTCGCGGTAGGAACTTCCCTGCCAGAGCTGGCCTCGTCCCTCATTGCCATTCGCAAGAACGAGCATGATCTGGCCCTTGGCAACGTGCTCGGCTCCAACCTGTTCAACACCCTGGCGGTGGTGGGGATCGCGGCGGGCATCCACCCGCTCGATGTGGCGCCGGAGGTGCTCACCCGTGACTGGAGCATCATGATGGGGCTGACTCTGCTGCTGCTGGTGATGTGTCTGGGCCGCAAGGGGCAGGGCCGCATCAACCGGCTGGAGGGGGGCGTGCTGCTGACCTGCTTCGTCGCCTACACCGGCTGGCTGCTGACCAGTCAGTTTATTTGATAGGGGTTGGTGAAATGAGAGAGGGGGAAGCGCAAGCTTCCCCCTCTTGTTTTTGCCCAGTGAACCTGTTGGCGAGCGAGCGGTGTGCTCAGGCTACTGCCACCAGCTTCTGCCCCTTCTGGCTGCTGTCCAGAATGAGGATGCTGGCCTTGGGGAAGAAGTTGAAGGTGGAGGCGGAGGCCCAGGTGTAGGCGCCCATCACCTTGCCAACCACCAACTCGCCGATAGCCAGATCCGGCAACATGATGCCATCGCGGATCACATCCACGCTGTCGCAGGTGGGGCCGGAGAGCACCGAGTTGTGCTGCTCGCCACTGGCATAAGGCGTGCTCACCGGATAGGTGACGTGGTCATAGAGCTGGCCGTTGTAGCTGCCGTAGAGGCCGTCATCCAGGTAGTACCAGATCTTGTCGCCACGGTGGGCCTTGCCCATCACGCTGGATACCGAAGTCATGGCCGGCGCGCTGATAAAGCGGCCCGGTTCGGCAATCTTCTGCACGGTAGCGGGCAGCTTGGCCAGCGCTTCGCGGATCGGCGCGCAGAAACCGTCGATATCGAACTCGCCCCCTTCATAATCCACAGGGAAACCGCCGCCGATATCCAGCACCCAGGGCTTGAGCCCAAGCGCCCAGGCCTGCTCCATGATCTCGCGGCAGGCGTCGATGGCCTGCACATGGCGACGGGCGTGGGGTACCTGGGAGCCGACGTGGAACGACAGCCCCATCACCTTGATCCCCTTGGCGTGGGCCAGTTGCAGCAGTGGCAGCGCCTGCTCCGGAGTGCAGCCGAACTTTTTGGAGAGATCGACCTTGGTCTCGGGGTTGGGGAAGCTGACCCGCAGCAGCAGTTTCACTTCGTCCTTGTAGGGAATGAACTTTTCCAGCTCCAGCGGGTTGTCGTAGACAAACACTGTGCAGCCAAACTCCAGCGCATAACGGATATCGCTGTCGCGCTTGATGGGATGGGTATGAATGCAACGTCCCGGGCGAACCCCCTGACTGCGCACCAGATCCACTTCGCCATTGGTGGCCAGATCGAAACAGGCCCCCTCTTCCTTCAAGACAGAGACCACCGCCTCATGGGGCAGGGGTTTGAGTGCATAGTGCAATCGTACATCGGGCAGGGCGGCGGCCAGGGCCCGATACTGTTTGCGGACGGCTGCCTTGTCGAGCAGCAGCAGGGGGGAGCCGAATTGTTCAACCAGCTGACGGTAATCTTGTGCGACCACATCTTTTGCAACCAGGGCGTCGTTCATTCTCTTTTGGTCATCCTTAGGGGGCGTGATATGCCCAAGCCATATGCGATTGAACCGGCGACGGCCGGGTCAGGCGAGCGGTCCGGTGGGACCAACCGAACACAGTGCATAAATTGATAGCAAAGTGCTTGGTTATGCAGCGGATTATCGGCTTATTGATTCTGTGTGCAAGCATTTTGATTGGATATGTCGGCAAGATTTTCTTGGCGAAACGAGAGGGATCACTGTTCTCTATCCGCCATTTTTCCCGTTTGGGCCACATTTGATCCGTGAAAGCCTAACTTGTTGATAGTTAACTAACATTTAACATTCTTGCTGCAATTCTGGTGGTCACTAAAAAAATATAAATGGGGGCGGCCAAGTGCGAGACAGCTCACATTTTTTGGATTAACATGCCGACTTCCTAATCCAAACTAGTTCGGATGAAGGTAGCAGGAGAGCGATGGGCAACCATCCACCGAAGAAGTGAATCTTTCAGGTACCGGGCAACCGGTGTGGACTGCTACTGGACGATACTCTGGAGAGACCCGTTAAATCGGGCGCCGAAGGAGCAAGGCACCATGACTACCCGCAAGGGCAGGCTGGCGCCGGAAACTCTCAGGCAAAAGGACAGAGGGGATGGGATGGTTGTACCTGGGCTTGGCCCGCATCCGATCGCCTCTGGCCGATCGCGACACCTATGGGAAGATCATCCTTCTCCTCCTTAATTTCTGTTTCTTAAGGAGGATGCATGTCATCAATTCAATCGGCGTTAACCGCCATCGATAGTTTTATCTGGGGTCCACCCCTGCTGATCCTGCTGGTCGGGACCGGTATCTATCTCACCCTGCGTCTGGGTCTGCTTCAGGTGGTGCGCTTGCCGCTCGCTCTGCGGCTGGTCTTTGGTCGCGATCAGGGGCAGGGCAAGCAGGGGGATGTCTCCAGCTTCGGCGCCCTCTGTACCGCTCTCTCTGCCACCATCGGTACCGGCAACATCGTCGGGGTGGCTACCGCCATCAAGCTCGGCGGCCCCGGTGCCCTGTTCTGGATGTGGATGGCGGCGCTGTTCGGCATGGCCACCAAGTACGCCGAGTGTCTGCTGGCGGTGAAATATCGCGAGCAGGATGCCAACGGCCAGATGGCTGGCGGCCCCATGTACTATCTGGAGAAGGGGCTCGGTTCCAAGTCGCTCGCCAAGCTGTTTGCCCTGTTCGGCATCGGCGTCGCCTTCTTCGGCATCGGTACCTTCCCGCAGGTCAATGCTATCTCAGACGCCATGAGCCTCTCCTTCTCGGTGCCCCGTGAGGCGACCGCCGTGGTGCTGACCCTGATCGTGGCGCTGGTGACCCTGGGGGGGATCAAGTCCATCTCCAGCGTGTCGAGCAAGGTGGTGCCCTTCATGGCCATCTTCTACATCGTCGCCTGTCTGGGTGTGCTGGTGAACAACGCCAGCGCCTTGCCCGATGCCGTCATGCTGGTTATCGAGAGTGCCTTCACCGGCCATGCGGCGACCGGCGGCTTCGTCGGTGCCAGCATCATGCTGGCCATTCAGTCCGGGGTGGCGCGCGGGGTTTTCTCCAACGAGTCAGGTCTGGGCTCTGCACCCATCGCGGCGGCGGCGGCCAAGACCGATTCCTGCGTGGAGCAGGGGCTGGTCTCCATGACAGGTACCTTCATCGACACCATCATCATCTGCACCATGACCGGCCTGACCCTGGTGGTGACCGGCGTGTGGAGCGGCGATGCAAGCGGTGCGGCCATGACCAGTCTGGCCTTTGCCCAGGGGCTCGATGCCCATGTTGGCCAGTATCTGGTGAGCATTGGCCTGCTGTTCTTCGCCTTTACCACCATCCTTGGCTGGAACTACTACGGCGAGCGCTGCACCGAATACCTGTTCGGGGTTAAGGCGATCAAGCCCTATCGTCTGGTCTATCTGGCGCTGGTGGCGAGCGGCGCCTTCCTCCATCTGGATATGATTTGGCTGCTGGCCGATATCGTTAACGGCCTGATGGCGGTGCCCAACCTCATCGGCCTGATTGGCCTGCGCCATGTGGTGATCGCCGAGACCCGCGCCTACTTTAGCCGGGATCTGGATAGCGAAGCCGAGCCGGAGCCGCAGACGGCCTGAACGCCTCAGCCCGTTTCACGTTCCCATTGAAAAGAACAAGCCACGACTCCGGTCGTGGCTTTTTTTGTGCGCAGTGTCTATGGACGGGGACTTTCCCTCTCCCTTCGGGATAAGATCAGGATGAGGGGGATAGCCCCTTGCTCAGCAGGCTATCCAGACGTGCTCGCACTTTCTCCACCAGTGCCTGATCGCTACCGCGCCAATCGATGCAGCTTGCCAGCGTGGTGGAGGTTCTCGCCATAAAACGCAGTTCGCCGCCCGCCAGCTCGTAGAAGCGGCTCGCCATTCTGGTTCCCTCATCCACATCACCCGCCACCAGCAGCATGGCTTGTGCCAGCACGGCGCCCTGGTGATCCTGCCCCGGTGCCAGCCAGCGCTGGGCAGTGCCGGTGATCTTGCGTCCCCCGATCACCAGATTGTACTGACCATCGCAAAAGGAGCCGGGCACGAAGTCATAGCTTCCCTCAAGGCCGTACTCCGCCAACAGGGTCAGCAGCGGCGCCCCCAGCAGCCGGTAGTAGTGGGCGAGATCTGTGGTGGTGCGGGGCAGCAGCAGGGATAGGTTGAGGATCCCCGCCCCGTGGGGCACGGCGGTGCCGCCGCTGTCGCGCACATGTACCGGCCAGCCTTCAGCTGCAAGTTGCTGGCAGGCGGCTTCGTAATGGGGGAGGCGAGTATCCTTGCGAGTGACAATCAGGCATTGGGGGGCCTGCCAGAGGTGAGCGCGGGGCTGACCGTCATGGGCGCAGTCGCGCAGCCAGTGCTGCTCTTGTGCCAGTATCTGTGCGGGTGAAGCGGTATCGGGGAGGGGAGAGAGCAGGCGATAGGGCATGGCGGCATCCTCAAAAAAGGCTGCCCAGCACACTACCCGTGGCGACTGGCAAGGTAAAGCCCCGCAGTGCGGGGCTTGAGTCTGCTATCGGTTGATTACGTCTCAGGAGTGGCGCGCTTCGCGCTTGGGCAGCAGCAGGTTGAGCACGATGGCGGTAATGCCACCGGTGGCGACGCCGTAGGAGAGCACGCTCTTGGCCAGCTCCGGCAGGTGTTGCAGCACTTCCGGCACCTGCGCGACCCCCAGCCCCATGGCCAGCGACACTGCCAGGATCATCAGGGCGCGGCGATCCAGCTCCTCGCGGGCAATGATGCGCACCCCGGCGGCGGCGATGGTGCCAAACATGACGATGGTCGCTCCGCCCAGCACGGGCTCGGGGATCTGTTGCACCAGACTCGCGACAGCCGGGAACAGGCCGAGCAGGGCCAGCATGGCGGCGATAAAGAGACCGACGTGACGGCTGGCGACGCCGGTCAGCTGAATGACGCCGTTATTCTGGGCGAAGGTGGACATGGGGAAGGTGGAGAACACCGCCGCCAGCATGGAGTTGGCGCCATCAGCCAGCACGCCGCCTTTGATACGCTCCATATAGACAGGCCCTTCCAGTGGCTCGCCGGAGATGTCCGAGGTGGCGGTCATGTCGCCGATCGCTTCGAGCGCCGTCACCACGAAGATGATGGCGAGCGGCACGAACAGCTGCCAGTCAAAGCCGAGACCGTAGTGAAGCGGAATGGGCACCATCACTAGCGGGCCGTCGAAGGTGGGGGCGCTCACTTTGCCCAGCAGCAGGGCCACTGCATAGCCCGCCAGCATGGCGATCATGATGGCGGAGAGGCGCAACCAGGGGTTGCGACTGCGTTGCAGCAACACGATAAGGCCGAGCACCAGCAGGGAGAGGAAGAGGTTGGTGTGACTGGCGAAGCTGCCATCAGAGAGGGCTGCATAGCCGCCGCCCATGCTGATCAGGCCCACTTTGATCAGGGTCAGACCGATCAGCAGCACCACTATACCGGTGACCAGCGGGGTGATGATCCGTTTCACCAGATGGAGGAAGCGGCTCATCACCACGATAGTGAGTGCGGCAACCATCATGGTGCCAAACAATGTGCCCAACAGATCCTCGGTGGGCATGGCGGCCTGTTTGAGTGCGAGACCGGAGGCGATGATGGGGCCGAGGAAGTTGAAGCTGGTACCTTGCACCGAGAGCAGGCCGGAACCGATGGGGCCGAAGCGGCGGGTTTGAATGAAGGAGGCGATGCCGGACATGACCAGCGACATGGAGACGATATAACGGGTGTCGGCGGCAGGGAGGCCGAGGGCATTGGCGATAATCAGGGGCGGGGTAATGATGGCGACAAACATGGCGAGCATATGCTGCAGGGCGGCGAACAGCGTCTGGGGCAGAGGTGGGACATCCTCTATGCCATAGACCAGTTCGCTATGGGCTCGCCTGGGTGGATGTGCCTCTCGATTGGCGCGTGTGACAGCAGCCTGTTCCATAAGTACCTCGAATTGTGTGGGGAGGGGGAGAAAATTGGGCGCTATTGTAGTGATTGAAATGAGGCTGACCAGCGCTAATTATGCAAAAAAAGGTTTATTTTTTGATGGGTTGAAACGTTTGCGCGCTGCGATTATCATCTGTCGGTTTGTGTGACCGACCTCTCCTTTTTATTCTCCCCGCTAATGACAATTTTACCACTTTGTAGGTGTAGAATGAGCCCTCAGTATTCATCGTGGAGACTCTGGATGCTCAAGTTGTCAGAGTTCTGGAGTGCGAGGGTTCACTCCGAAGACTTTACTCGTACTCGCATGGGCTTTATGACGGTGCGTTTGCGCCTGCTGACCTGCTTGCTGATGCTCGGATTGCCCGCCTGGGCCGTGGTGGATTGGTTGACCTTGCCCGCCGTTCATTTCGAGCAGCTATTCCAGGCCAGGATCTTCTGCACCCTGGCGCTCTCGCCACTTATTCCGCTCTCGTACCTCATCCACTTCAAGCGGGAACGGATGAAGCTGGCCCTTGGCTACCTGATGGCCGTGATGATGCTCTTCTCCCTCTTCTGCCTGAACAGCTTTGGCGCCGGACAGGAGTTGCAGGCGGGCTATGCTGCCTTTCCCTATCTGCTGATCACCCTGTTTGCCATCTTCCCCATCCCTCTCTCCCTCGGCTTGCAACTGGCTGGTGTGGTGCTGGTGACTATGCTGCTGGGTCACTGGCTGCTGGTGGGGCAGAGCATCTGGAGTCAGGCCACCCTGAATCAGGTGTGGGTGCTCGGCATGTTTACCATGGCCAGTTGCTGGGTGCAGTGCGGCCAACTCAACATGCTGCTGCGGCTCTATCGGGAATCGACCACCGATGAGCTGACCGGCATGATGAACCGCCGCCTGCTGATGAAGCAGCTGGAGCAGGCCAGAATCCGGCTGCAACTCAAGAAGAAGTCCTTTGCGGTGATGCTGCTGGATCTCGATCGCTTCAAGCGGATCAACGATATCTACGGCCATCTGGCGGGGGATGCGGTGCTCAAGGAGGTGGCTACCACCCTGGGCGAGCAGCTGGAGCCTGACATGGTGCTGGGGCGTTATGGCGGCGAAGAGTTTGCCATCCTGATGCACAACTGCGCCGATCCGGCGCTGGTGAGCAAAATGGCCGAGCGGCTGCGCATTGCCGTCGAGGCGCGGCTGGTGAAGAGTCCCACCTCGGACGAATTGCTGGAGGTGACGGTGAGTATCGGGATTGCCATGGCTCGTGCCGATGACACCATCGATATTCTGATCAACCGTGCCGACGAGTGCCTCTATCAGGCCAAGATGGCGGGACGCAACTGCGTAGTGGTCGAGGGGCAGAACCGCGCAAAAACAGATGCCGCCTGAGGGCGGCATCCTGTTGGCAATGAGCTAGCGAGATCAGGCCAGCTTGTACTTGCCGGAGAGCTGCTGGGCCAGCAGCTTGAACATGTTGAAGACCGCCATGGTCTTGCCGGTTGGGGTACCATCTTCGGCCAGGAAATACTCCCCCTTGAACACCAGAATATCCCCCTTCTGCTCCACCGAATCGGCGCGCATACCGTGGATGAAGTCTTCATGCTCTTTGATGATCTTGTTGGCCATCTCAAGCAGGGCCGTCTCGGTGATCAGCTCTTTCTGTGGTTGCATGCTCGTCTCCTTAAACGACTACTGGACAGGGAAACCGTGGATCCCTGTCTCTGATTGAAGAGGCGCCCAGCATACTGCAAACAGGGTTTTTCTGTCATTGATATGACCCCGATTTGTGGCTGTTTATCCGATCACCAGATTCTTCAACCAGCAGCGCTGGCGAATACGGCGCTGCACCAGCAGCACCTTGCTAAGCTCCTCAAGCAAGACCACCGCCACCACCCAGGAGAGGGGCCAGCCGAGCAGCGTGACCGCCACCCAGGCGAGCGGGATGCCGATGCACCACATGCCGACAATATCGATGAAGATGCTGTAGTTCACATCGCCGCCAGAGCGCAGCACTCCGATGATCCCCACCATGTTGAACACCTTGAGCAGCATCCCGAGGTACATGATGCCGAGCACCTGTCCCGCCTCCGTCATCAGCTCGGGGGGCAGGTTGCCGACCCACTGCAGCAGGTTGGCTTGCAGCAGCCAGACGATGATCCCCACCAGCAGCGCGCCAATCGGTGCCAGCAGCAGGAACAGCTGGGAGTGCTGCCAGGCAATCTCGTACTCCTCGGCCCCGAGCCGGTGGCCGAGCAGGGTGGAGCAGGCCACCGCCAGTCCGAAGAAGAGGGAGATCAGGATGCTCTCCAGGGTGCCGAGTGTGGTCATGATGGCCAGCGAATCGGTGCCAAGATGGGCGTAAAGAAAGCCGTAAATCAGCATGCCGAATGCCCAGAGGCCGTCGTGGAACAGCAGCGGCAGGGCGATCAGGGTAAAGCGCACCACCTCCTTGCGCTTGAAGGCGGCCAGCCAGTCTGGTGCGCGCGGGATCAGGCGTGCCTCATAACGCTTTACGTAGAGCAGCAGCAGGGCTGTCTGCAGCAGTCGGGAAATGGTGGTGCCCCAGGCCGAGCCGGCCACCCCCATCGCCTCGAAGCCGAAGTGACCGAAGATGAGGGCGTAGTTGAGGATGACGTTGGCGATGATGGCGATAATGCCGATGCGGGTCGGCGCAGCGGCATTGCCGACCGAGCGCAGGGCTGATTCCAGCGGCACCACGATGGCGGTACAGAGGATGGTGGCGCCGGTGATCATCAGGAATTGATCTGCCAGTGCCCGCAGCGCCGGATCCTGACTGGCAAAACCGAGTACGCTGCCCGGTGATAACACATAGATGAAGGCAAAGGGCAGGGTGACCAGCAGGGCGCCCACTATGGCCAGCGCCAGGGAGCGGCGTACCCCGGCCATCTCCCCGCGCCCGAAGTATTGTGCTGCCAATACCGAGACCCCGCCCGCGAGGCCCGCTATCACCAGCAGATTGAAAAAGAAGACCCGGTTACCCAAGCCGACCGCCGCCACAGCCGTGGTGCCAAGCTGGCTCACCATCATGATATCGATGAGGCCGAGCAGGGAGAACATCATGGATTGCAGCGAGACAGGCAGGGCCAGCCGCCACAATCGGGTCATGAACTCGCGATCGGTGGTTTGTTTTAAAATCGCTTGCCAATAATTCATAGTTGTTAACCGGGTATGAGAAAAGCAAGGTTTGTCAGGGGTATGATAGGGGCTGATGAGGCTCTTCTCACTGTGAGTAGCTCTCGATTTTCTTGTGTAAAACTATCCTGTTGAGGTGTTATGCCATTTGCCAGCGAGTGTCTGGAGATAGCGCCAGCCTGTGAAGAGCAGATGCTGGGACGTGAAGGGCTGCCCCTGCTCGGCGAGGCGGGGATCTTCCTGACCGGCCTCTCCCGGGTGCGTGATCACTACCTCATCCGTCGCAATCGCCCCGAGTTTCACATCCTGATGGTGAGTCACGATGAGGGTGGCGCGCTGCTTACCGACGAGGGTGAGCAAGCCATTCCGGCCGGATCGCTGATTTTCCTGCCCGCCGCCGTGCCTGGCGGTCTCAAGCTGATTGGCGAAAGCTGGCAGATCAGCTGGATTTTGCTCGATGACGTGCCGCGCTGGCAGCACCTGCATCGCCTTGGTCACCGTATCTGGCAAGGGGATGGCGGCGATCAGCTCTACCATCTGCTCAACCTGATGCAGGGGGAAGGGGTTCGCTCTTCGCTGCAACCTCAACTGCTCAGCCTGTTGCTGGCGCTGCTGGAGCGCACCCTGCAAGGGGAGGTGCGCGGTACCCCTGAACTCAGGTTGCAGGCACTGTTTCGCCGGGTGGAGGCGCGCCTGGACGAACCCTGGAGTGTCGCCCTGCTGGCCCGACAGATGGCTTGCTCTGTACCCCATCTGCACCGGCTTTGTCAGCAAGCGTTCGGTATGGGGCCGATGGCGAGGGTGACCGAGCTCAGAATGAACAAGGCGCGCCAGCTGCTGCTCTATACCAACTGGCCACTTGGCGAGCTGGCGGCCCGGGTCGGTTACAGCGATGGGGCCAACTTTGCCAACCGCTTTCGTCGTCTGACTGGTCAGACCCCCGGCGCCTTTCGTCGACTGGGTCGCAAACCTTTTGCAACGGATGTGCAAACTCTTTGAAATTAATGAGACAAGCCCCTAGGATCGGCGGGTCCCTGCGTCTAGCTAACCGTTTAGGTACCAAGATCCATGTTTGAAGATAATAACCAGAAACGTCCTCTCTACATTCCCTACGCCGGTCCCGCCCTGCTGGAGACCCCTTTGCTCAACAAGGGCAGCGCCTTCACCAGCGAAGAGCGCAGCAACTTCAACCTCGAAGGTCTGTTGCCCCAGAATATCGAGACCATCGAAGAGCAGGCCGAGCGCGCCTATCGCCAGTTCATGGCGTTTGGCAACGACATGGACAAGCACATCTACCTGCGCAACATCCAGGATACCAACGAGACGCTCTTCTACCGTCTGCTGCACAACCACCTGACCGAGATGCTGCCCATCATCTACACCCCGACGGTGGGCAAGGCGTGCGAGGAGTTCTCCAACATCTATCGTCGCGCCCGTGGCCTGTTTATCTCCTATCCGGACAAGGACAGGATCGATGACATGCTGCAAAACGCCACCAAGCAGAACGTCAAGGTGATCGTGGTGACCGATGGTGAGCGGATCCTGGGTCTGGGTGATCAGGGGATCGGCGGCATGGGCATTCCCATCGGCAAGCTCTCCCTCTACACCGCCTGTGGCGGCATTTCGCCCGCCTACTGCCTGCCGGTGGTGCTGGATGTGGGCACCAACAACCAGCAACTGCTGAATGACCCCTTCTATATGGGGTGGCGCAATCCGCGTATCTCGGGGGATGAGTACGCCGAGTTTGTCGATGCCTTCATTCAGGCGGTCAAGCGCCGCTGGCCCGATATCCTGCTGCAGTTTGAGGATTTCGCCCAGAACAACGCCATGCCACTGCTCAACCGCTACAAGAACGAGCTCTGCTGCTTCAACGACGATATTCAGGGTACTGCTGCCGTGACCCTGGGCAGCCTCATCGCCGCCTGCAAGGCCTCCGGCGCCAAGCTCTCCGAGAAGCGGGTTGCCTTCCTCGGGGCGGGCAGCGCCGGTTGCGGCATTGCCGAGCAGATCGTGGCGCAGATGAAGGCCGAAGGGCTGACCGATGCCCAGGCCCGCAGCCGGGTATTTATGGTGGACCGCTTTGGTCTTATCACCGACAAGATCCCCAACCAGCTCGACTTCCAGCGCCGTCTCTCCCAACCGGTGGAGCGCATCGCCGACTGGCCGGTGGGTGACAACATCTCCCTGCTGGAGGTGATGGAGCATGGTCGCCCGGACATCCTGATCGGGGTCTCCGGCCAGCCGGGGCTGTTTACCGAAGAGGTGGTCAAGACCATGCACAAGCACTGTGCCCGTCCCATCATCTTCCCGCTCTCCAACCCTACCTCACGGGTCGAGGCGACGCCGGCAGACCTTATCCGCTGGACCGACGGTCAGGCGCTGGTGGCCACCGGCAGTCCGTTTGCACCGGTGGAGCACAAGGGTAAGCGCTACGTCATCGCCCAGTGCAACAACTCCTTCATCTTCCCGGGGATCGGCCTTGGCGTTATCGCCTCCGGCGCCACCCGGGTGACTGACGCCATGCTGATGTCGGCCAGTCGCGCGCTGGCGGAGTGCTCGCCGCTGGTAAAAGGGGAGGAGGGCTCCCTGCTGCCAGATCTGGCGGATATCCATCAGGTCTCCCGCTACATCGCCAAGATGGTGGCCAAGACCGCCATGCTGCAGGGCAAGGCGGTGCAGACCCCGGACGAGGTGATCGATCAGGCTATCGAGGCAAACTTCTGGCATCCGGAATATCGCCGCTACCGCCGCACCTCGTTCTGATTTCTGCGGGAAGTGGCAAAGCAAAAGGGATGCCTCGGCATCCCTTTTTGCATCCTGAGGGGATGCAGCTTCATCCCCTTGGTGTTGTCAGATGTGGTTACTGGGTCACTTGCTGCACGCCAGTGACGCGTACTTCTACGCGGCGATCCGGTGCCAGGCAGGAGATCAGCTGAGCCTTGCCTTTGACGCTGTTGCACTGGGTACCGGTGACCGGATTGGCTTCACCGCGACCTTCGATGGCAACTTTGCCAGCCGGCAGACCTTTGCCAACCAGGAAGTCGGCTACGGTACGGGCACGCGCTTCGGAGAGTTTCAGGTTGTAGGCATCAGAACCGATACGGTCGGTGTAACCGACGACCACGGCGCTGCCATCTTTCGGCTGAACATCAACGATCTGCTGATACAGGGTGTTCAGCGCTGCGACACCTTCTGGCTTGAGGGTGGATTTGCCAAAGGCAAATAGCACGTCAGAGCTCAGGGCGAAGTTCTTGTCGACCAGTACCGGCTCGGGAACCGGCTCAGGCGCAGGGGCGGCAACCGGGGCAACATAAGAGGTGCGGTTCGGGTGCATCACCAGCTCCAGGGTCGCGATGCTCATGTCGCTCTCCCAGGTTTTCTGCTCGTCACCCAGATTCCACAGATAGCGGTAGCGTGCCTGCACATCGATAAGGTCGGAGAGCTTGGCAGTCAGACCCAGACCCGCCAGCGGTGCAGTGCCGTTGTCGCTGTTGCCATTGCCGTTGACGTGATTGAAGTAGGCACCACCTTCAGCAAACACCGAGAAGATGTCGCCCAGCGGCAGGCGGGCGATACCGGAGAGGGTGGCACCCTGGGTTTTGAAATCGGCACCGTCCACGCCCGCTTTACCGGCGTAGAGGTAGCCCAGTTCAGCTGCGTAGTAGTCGTTGAAGTTGTAACCGCCGAACAGGCTCAGCGCAGTGGCGTCTTTGTCAGTGTCTTTGCCAAAATCATCCAGACCGTGGGCATAAGCCCAACCTGCACCAACACCGGTGTACCAGTCATCGGCAGCCTGAGCTGTGGTACCTGCGGCGGCGAGCGCCAGTGCAATCAGGGTAGGAGCCATTTTGAGTTTCATCGGTTTATCCTCGTTGTGTTAGCCCATGTCGGGCAATGCACTTGTTTTTATTGCTGCGAAAAATCGCCAGCAAAGTGGATAGCGAAGGCTTTGGACTCTCATGATGCATTGGCGTCATGGACAACAGACCGGACAAGAAGCGCTTTTTAGTGCTTATCCAATACCTTACAGGCGCAACTACTTTATGCTTTCGAGACGGGGCAGGCAAGGGCAGGGAGGCGGGAGTGAGGGATGCAAGCGAAAACGAGACAAACAAAAAGGGATGCCGCAGCATCCCTTTTTTTCGCACTATCTGAACGAGGTCAGATTATTGCTGAACTTCTTGTACGCCAGATACGCGAACTTCTACGCGACGATCCGGAGCCAGGCAGGAGATCAGTTGAGCTTTAGCGGTTACGCCGTTGCACTTGGTGCCGGTAACCGGATTGGCTTCGCCACGACCTTCGATGGCCACTTTACTGGCGGCCATACCTTTGCTTACCAGGAAGTTGGCAACGGTACGGGCACGGGCTTCAGACAGCTTCTGGTTGTAAGCGTCGGAACCGATACGGTCGGTGTAACCAACAACAACAGCGTTGCCATCTTTCGGCTGGAACTCAACGATTTGCTGATACAGACCGTTCAGGGCTGCAACGCCTTCCGGCTTCAGGGTGTCTTTGCCGAAGGCAAACAGCACGTCTGAGTTCAGGGCGAAGTTCTTCTCTACCACTTGCGGAGCAGGAGCCGGCGCTTCTTCAACTACCGGAGCAGCTACCGGAGCTACGTAGGAAGTACGGAACGGGTGGTATACCGCTTCCAGAGTAGCGATGCTCTGGTTGGCTTTGTAACGCTCACCGTTGGCGTGCAGGTCAGCCACGTCCCACATGTAGCGGTAGCGAGCTTGCAGATCCAGCGCGTCATTTACCTTGTAAGTCACACCAGCACCGGCCAGCGGGGAAACTTTAGTGTCGCTGGTACCCAGACCATCGGTGTGACCCCAGTAGGCGCCGCCTTCAGCGAACAGGGAGAAGTCGTTGCCAACCGGCATACGGGCGATACCGGACAGGGTGGCGCCCTGGCTCTCGTAACGGTTGCCGTCGGTGTTGCCACGACCGGTGTACTGGTAGCCCAGTTCGGTACCGAAGTTCTCGGTGAAGTTGTAACCCATGAAGGCGTTGGCAGCCGCCGCGTCTTCCTGGCCTACATTGGTGCTTTCCAGCTTGTTCAGGCCGTTGAAGTGAGTAGCACCGACACCGGCACCGAAGTAGATGTCGTCAGCGGCGTGAGCAGCGGTAGCACCCAGAGCAGCCATGGCGATGGCGATCATGGAAGGAGCCATTTTCATCATAAAAAAATCCTCGTTGAGATCGCACGTTATTCACGTGCTTCACACTTTGTAATTTATGTAAGCTGCAGGCTCCGCCGTACGGCTGGCGTCGAGTCTGGCAGATGACCCGGTATAACCGGGTTGCACACTCTCCTGGTGTGTCGAGTGCGCTGGCATGGCACGCAATGCGTGAGAAACCACTGCCAGGCAACTGATGTCATTCCGATGACGAGGCGCACTCTATGCCGATTTTAAAACATGATCAAGCTCACAAATGAGCCTTGTGGCAAATTGTGTCGTGCCCTTAACTGGCTGTTTATTTTGATTAATTAGTGATCCAGATAGGCCCTGTGCAGTTTCTTCTCCAGCTTCATATAAGCCTTAACCCAGTCGCTATGCGGGCTGGCAGGATTCGCTCTGGCGGCAAAGACCGCGAGGTAATCTGCCTGGGTTGCGCTCTGCAGCAGGGGGGTAAATGTCATCAAGAAATGTCGGGCCAGATAGGGGTCAAGGGGCCAGATGTTGAGGATGGCGCGAGCCACAGGCTGAACCGCAGCTGAACAGATGAAGTGGCGGTGTCCCGCCTCCAGCCAGTCGGCCATCTCGCACATGCCCGATTCGGGCACCAGACCACCATCACCTTGAGTGGTTGCCAGAGCAATTGCCTGACCGTTTACCGTGATGAGCTGCTCATTGTTATGCAAGGTGCCGTCGTGGCTGCGCAGGGCCAGGTCCGGGCATGCCTGTTCAAGAAATAGACTGCAGCTCTCCGGCAGGGCGGCCAGCAGTTCGCTGGCGTGGCTGGACATCAAGGCCGGAAGCCAGAATGCTTCGGCGCGATATTGTTCACCTTGCAGGCGCTGTTGTGCCAGTTCTTCTGTGCTGGATACGGGGTGCAGGCGAGAGATAATGCCGGGAAACGCCATACTTATTCCTCTTAATGGGTATCCGGCGGATTATACGAGTTATTGGGGGGGCCACAATAAAGGTTTCTTTTCGAGACTGTTTACCTGAGGCGGCTGAGCGATTACCATCCCCCCTTGAAGGCAAGGGTTGTCGCCGAAAGGCGCTCATAAGATAGAGGCTCGACCATAACGAGTCCGAACAAAACTGATACACTTGACTACGAGTCGTCGCGAAAAATAAAAGGCGGAGTAAATCCGCCAAACGGAGTATGGAACATTATGAATTCAAATATCGTCACTGTTGGCAAGAAGATCCGTCAGATCCGTGAAGCGGTCGGTTTGAGCCGTCCGAAGTTTGCAGATTTGCTGGGTGTTCCTCCCACCACGCTGAAAAACTACGAGCTGGGTTACCGTGAAGTTGGGGGCGCCTTCCTGGTTGCCCTGGCGCACCACCCGGATCTGCACAAGTTCACCCTCTGGCTGCTGGCAGACAAGAAAGTCGCCGAAATCGGCCAGATTGGCCCGGATGACCTCGCCAAGGCGTGATCATCGATGTGAATAGAAATGCCGCCTTCGGGCGGTATTTTTTTGGGTTGCCGATCGATATTTTGATCTAACACGCTTTGAATTATCCATGCAGGCCAACGAGAATAAGCGGCCCCGAAAAGTGGGCCCCTGGTGGTATCTGGCCACCTGAACACTATTACATTCAGGATGATATGAGCAATCGTATGGAGTATGGGTATGAGCAGTAATGAGTTGGATAAACGCTATGGCCTGATGACTGCCATTGCGATGGTGGTCGGCGTGGTGATCGGCTCCGGTGTCTTCTTCAAGGCCGATGATGTACTGCGTCTGACTGGCGGTAATCTGGCCATTGCGCTGCTGGCATGGGCGCTGGGGGCATTTTCGATGATCTTCGGCGCGCTGGTGTTTGCCGAGTTTGCCCAGCGGATCGAAAAGTCCAACGGTATCGTCGATTATGCCGAAGCGGCATACGGCAAAATGTTTGGTTATCTGGTGGGGTGGTTTAAAGGCGTACTCTATTACGCCCCTCTTTCCGCCATCCTTGCCTGGGTCGCTGCTCTGTACACCATGATCTTGCTCGGTAGTGATAATCCGACCAACTCTGGTGCGACCTGGATACTGGCGGCTGTCTATATGACGGTCACCTATCTGATCAACTTCTACACCCCGGTCCTGGCGGGCAAGCTGCAAGTGGGCTCTACCCTGATCAAGTTGATCCCGCTGATCCTGGTTGCCATTGTGGGCACCATTTCAGGCTTGCTCAATGGTGTCACCGTGACCAACTTTGTGCAGGCAATGGATGGGATAGGAAGCACCGGAGGCACTCTGGCCACGGCCGTGGTTGCTACCGCCTTCGCTTATGAGGGGTGGATTGCCGCTGTGACCATCAACAGCGAAATTCGCGATTCCAAGAAGAATCTGCCCAGAGCGCTGGTGATTGGCACCCTGATAGTCTTTGTGGTCTATGTCACCTATTTTCTGGGGATCGCCAGCGTCTTGCCGACGGACGAGATAGTGGCGCAAGGGGATAACGCGGTAAATCTCGCGACAACCAGCCTGTTTGGCGGGACTGCCTCGACCATTTTGACCGTGTTCGTGATTATCTCCTGCCTCGGAACTCTCAATGGTCTGGTGTTGGCGACCATGCGCATTCCCTACTCGCTGGCGATCCGCAATCAGGGTCCTGCCCCCAAGTGGATGAGCCGTATCGAACCGCATCACCACATGCCAATCAACTCGGCCCTCGCGGCAGCGCTGTTGTCGGTGATCTACTCAGTGCTGTGGTACTGCAGCATCAACGAGACATTCGGTCGTTACATCGCCCTGGACGAGATGCCGATCGTGCTGATTTATGGCCTCTATCTGTTCCTCTATGTCTGGTACATGCGCACCTTTACCGAGTTGGGCTGGATAAAGCGGTTTGTGATCCCGACCTGCGCCACTTTGGGCGCGCTCATCATTCTGTATGGTGGTATCACCAATCCCAGTCTGGGACTCTATCTGCTGGTCTCTGTGGGGGTGATTCTGCTCGGGTTGCTCTTCTACCGTAAGGAGTGACCGGGTAAGTGAGTTGAAAAAAGCGCCGGATGGCGCTTTTTTCATGTGTAAACCGCAGCATGTCGACAACTAACTGCCCAGCAACCCGAGGCGGCCCAGTTCATCCTTGAGCTGATCGAGATTGCGCTCGACACAGGCTTCCCCCTCGTTGATGGCATCGCTGGCGCGATGAAAATCCATGATGGAGAAGCTGCCAAGGCGCGGGCAGAGCTGGATCTCCGGCGGGTCACCGGCCATCCGGGCGCGGGTGATCCGCTCCTGCATGATGTTGATGGAGCCACTCATCACGCTCCACAGACCCGGGGTGGCTGGCGCGGTTTCACCGCGATTGAGCCACTGGCTGAGCAGACCGCCGCTGCCGGGTTGATCCGGCTCGTCGGTCCAGGGTTGGTGCATATCGGTGTTGAGGTTGACCGCAATCACCACCTCGGCCCCCATGGCGCGGGCCAGCGAGATGGGCACCGGATTGACCACGGCGCCATCGACCAGCCAGCGGTCGTTGATCCGGGTCGGGGTGAGGATCCCCGGCATGCCGCAGGAGGCGCGCACCGACTGACGCAGCGGGCCCTGTTGCAGCCAGATTTCGCGGCCGGTATCGAGTTCGGTGGCGATGCAGGCGAAGGGGATGGGCAGATTCTCGAGATCGGGATCCCCCAGATGGCTGGCGGCAAGGCCAAATACCTTTTCGCCGCGAAACAGACCGCCGGAGAGGGCCGGGTCGAGCAGGCTGACCACCTGCAGGCGGGTAAAGCCGCGCACCCAGGTTTCCAGCCGATCCAGTTCACCGGCGGCATAGGCGGCACCGACAAAGCTGCCGATGGAGCAGCCTGCGATCAAATCCGGTTTGATGCCGAGACGTTCAAGGGCGCGGATGACGCCGATATGGGCCCATCCTCTGGCGGCGCCGCTCCCGAGAGCGAGCCCTACGCGGGGTTTACGTGGCACGACAATCCTCCAAAAAGGGGTTGAGGGCTCAGCTTACTCCGAGAGTCAGGAGGCGTCACCCTGCCATCTTTCGCTGCGGTTGCGACCGTTAGCCTTGGCCTGATAGAGCGCCACATCGGCGCGGCGTACCGCTTCGTGCAGGGGAAGGTTCTCCTGGTGGGGCAGATAGCCGAGGCTGATGGTGACCTCCAGCCCGGGCTCGATGGTGGCCCAGTCGTGATCCGCCACCGCTTTTCTCAGCCGCTCCGCCAGCTCGCCGATCTGTGCGGCGTCACTGCGGCCAATCAGCAGCAGAAACTCTTCACCCCCCCAGCGGATCAGGCGATCAGTGGGTCTAAGCTGCTGCTGGCAGAGCTGCACCAGCCGGATCAGCACCATATCGCCGACGGCATGGCCGAAGTTGTCATTGACCCGTTTGAAGTGATCCGCATCGAACATCAGGATCCCCGCTTGCAGCCGGGCCAGATCGCCCGTCTGTTCCAGCAGCACCAGATAGTGGCGGTTGAAGGCACCGGTGAGGGCATCGTGGCAGGAGAGGTAATTGAGCCGCTCGTTGAGGCGATGGGATCTCAGGTTGGAGAGGGCGGCCAGCAGCATAAAGAGGATGGCAAGCAGGGTCGGTGCGGACTGGCAGGCAAGGGCCCATGCCAGTGGCAGCAGAGTGACACTGTGAACTAGCCGCAACGGGGTATCGGGGACTGCAAGAGTCAGTTGCAATGCCCCCTCTTGCCACTGGTAGTGTGCTGTGGGAGCAAGATCCCGGGGGATCTCTGGCTGCGGGGTACTGCTGGCCAGCACCTGATGGTACTGATTGAGCAGCAGATACTCACCCAGCGTTGGCGCCAGCTGATTGAGCTGCGATTGCAAGCGGGAGAGCAGGATATCCATACTGATCATCCCTACCAGCGAGCCGTCTTTGTAGAGAGGCTGGGACATGGTGACCATGGTGCCCAGTCCGGCGAAGTCTTCGTAGGGGCGGGAGAGAATGGTGTCCCGGCTGGGGTTGGGTGACATCAGCGCATCCTGCCAGTAGTGCTTGTCATAGATGCTGCGGACAAAACGAAACTGGCTGGAGGGGATCCAGGGATAGAGGTAGATAAAGTTGTCCACGCCGGTGAAGTAGGCCCAGGCGATCTCGCTGCCCAGGCGCTGGCTGGCGGTGGCCAGCAAGGGGGAGAGGCTCAGGGCCAAATGAAGTTGCGCCTCCCGCGCACTGCCGGGAGGCGGCAGCGGCCCGTCACCGGTGAGGTTGCCCGCCAGTCCGGCCGGTAAATCGGCAGGGAGTTTGTCGAGGGCCAGCCCCTCTGGCAGCGCCTCGATATAGCCATAGAGCTGGCGGGTGAGCACCGACTGGGGGTCGCTGCGCAGTCGCTCTTCGGCCTGTCCGCGCATCGCCTCCAGAAACACTTCGGTCTGTTTGAACCGATCCCGCAGGTAGATGGCGCTGTTGAGGGTATCGCTCTGGTAGAGGCGTTCTATCTGTTTCAGGCTTTGCCGCAAGGTCAGACCAATCAGCAGGATGACCACGGCGAACAGGAGCCAGGTCAGGCGTGTGAGAAAGCGGGGGTCAGACGTTTTGGGCATAGGCAGTCAGTCGGGTTGCGAAGGAAATTGTCGTTAGTGTATGCGATGTGGCGTGAAAACAAACGGCGCGACCTGAAACAGAGTGAGCTTACCCCGCTCTTGTTACGTTTTGTCACATTTATACATAGTCACGGCATAGTCTGGGGCTAAAATGGCCCCAATCTGGATTTACCCTCTCACTCTTCATGGACTGTTCGATGAAAATGCGTATCTGGCTCGGCTTGGGCCTTCTTCTAATCGTGGTTGCCGGCGTCTGGGCGCTGCGTCACAGCGAACCCGCCGCCAAAGCACCGACCAGACAGGTCAATATCCGCACTCAAACCGTCAAGCAGAGTCTGGCCGAGCCGACCCTCAAGCTGGTGGGCAAGCTGGCAGCCAATCGCTCCGTCATCATCAGCCCCGAAGTGACCGGCCGCATCGTCAAGATTGCGGTGCAGTCGGGTCAGAGCGTGGCGAAGGGGGAGACCCTGATCGCGCTGGATGCGGGCAAGCAGCAGGCGGAGCTGGCCGAGCAGAGCGCCAGTCTGCGCGACGAGAACCGCAAGCTGGGGGATATGCGCAAGCTGGTGGCCCGTGGCGCCGTGACCCAATCCGAGCTGGAGGGGCAGGAGGCCACCGTGGCTCAGGTGCAGGCACGCCTCGATGCCGCCCGCTACGAGCTCTCCCTGCGCACCTTGCAGGCGCCCTTTGCTGGCACCGTGAGCCTGATTGACTTGAGTGAAGGGGCGCTGGTCAACAGCGGCGATACCCTGCTGCATCTGGATGAACTGGACAAATTGCGCCTCGATCTGGCGGTGCCGGAGCGTTACCTCTCCCTGCTGCGGCCGGGCATGGCGGTCACCGCCACCAGTACCGCCTGGCCGGATCAGCACTTCAGCGGCACCCTGACCACCCTCGACAGCCGCATTTCCAACGATACCCAGAACATCAAGGCGCGGGTGATGATCCCCAATGGCAACGGCCAGTTGCGTCCGGGCATGCTGCTCAATGTGGAGCTGGCACTGCCTGCCCAGCAGCTCACCCTGATCCCTGCCCAGTCGGTGGAGTACGCCGGTGAGCAGCGTTTTGTTTACCGTCTCGAGGCCGATGGCCGGGTCAAGCGGGTGCCTGTAGTGCTCGGCGAAACCGAAGGGGAGACCGTCTGGGTCACCGAGGGGCTCAAGGTCGGCGATCGCATCGTGGTCGAGGGGCTGGTCAATCTGCGTGATGGGGTGCAGGTGCGTGATCTGGCCGAGGTGAACGGCTGATGTGGCTCTCCGATATCTCAGTACGCCGCCCGCTGGTGGCGGTGGTGCTCAGCGCCCTGCTCACCGTGTTTGGTCTGGTCGCCTTCAGCAAATTGACGGTGCGGGAGATGCCCGATGTGCAGATCCCCTCGGTCTCCATCACCACCACCTATGAAGGGGCGGCCCCCTCGGTGATGGAGAGCCAGGTCACCAAGCCCATCGAGGATCAGCTCTCCGGCATCAGCGGCATCAAGAACATCAACTCCATGACTCGCAAGGGGCGCTCGATGATCACCGTCGAGTTCAAGCTCGGCTGGAACATGGTGGAGGGGATCTCCGATGTGCGCGATGCCCTCTCCCGCGCCCGGCCCCGGCTGCCCGATGATGTGGACGAGCCGCTGGTGACCAAGGATAGCGGCAACGGCGATGTGGCGATCTGGCTCAACTTCAGCAGCAGCCAGATGGATCGCACCGCCATGACCGACTACGCCAACCGCGTGCTGGTCGACCCCCTGAGTCTGGTGGACGGTGTGAGCGAAGTGGCGCTCTCCGGCGATCTCACCCAGGTGATGTATGTGCGGCTGCGCCCGGCCGACATGGCCGCCCGTGGCATCACGGTGAGCGATGTGGAAGATGCCCTCAAGCGGGAGAACATCGAGCTGCCGGGTGGCGAGATCCGCAACAACTCCATGACCATGGCGGTGCAGATCGCCCGTCTCTATCACACAGCGGAAGATTTCCAGCAACTGCAAGTCACCACAGCCGACAACGGCCAGAGCGTCTATCTGGCCGATATCGCCGATGTGGAGGTGGGAGCCAAGAACGAAGACAGCGCCTATCAGCGCAACGGCAAAGAGAGTCTGGGTATCGGCATCGTCGCCCAGTCCACCGCCAACCCGCTGGCGGTGGCGCAGGGGGTGGAGAAGAAGCTGGTGGAGATGCAGCGCTTCCTGCCGGAGGGGGCCAAGCTGGAGGTCGATTACGACTCCACCATCTTTATCAAGCAGGCCATCGACGAGGTATATGAAACCCTGGCCATTTGCGCCGTGCTGGTGGTGGCGGTGCTCTACCTGTTCCTCGGTCAGGGGCGCACCACCCTGATCCCGGCCATCACGGTACCTGTGTCGCTGATTTCCGCCTTTATCGGCGCCTGGTATCTCGGTTTTTCCATCAACCTCATCACCTTGCTGGCGCTTATTCTCGCCATCGGTCTGGTGGTGGACGATGCCATCGTGGTGGTGGAGAACATTCACCACCATCTGCAGCGGGGTGAACCGCCCCTGCTGGCGGCCTGGCACGGCACCCGCGAGGTGGGCTTTGCGGTCATCGCCACCACCGCGGTGCTGGTGATGGTCTTTATTCCCATCGCCTTTATGGATGGCATGGTGGGCCGGCTCTTTACCGAGTTTGCGATCCTGCTCTCTTTGGCGGTGCTCTGCTCCTCGCTGGTGGCGCTGACCCTGACCCCGGCCATGGGCTCCTGGCTGATGCGCCCGCTGGATAAACCGAACCGGCTTACCGCCGGGCTCGATCGCGGGCTCGGCTGGCTGGAGGGGCACTATCGCCACCTGCTGGCGTGGGTGCTGCGTCGCTCCCGCTGGACGCCGCTGGTGCTGCTGCTCTGTCTCGCCGGTATCGGTGCCCTCTTTACCCAGCTGCCGACCAGCCTGACCCCGACCGAGGATCGCGGCGTCATCTATGTCTTCGTCAAGGGGGCAGAGGGGACCAGCATCGAGCGGATGAAGCGCAACATGCAGCAGGTGGAGTCCGCCATCATGCCGATGCTGGGCAAAGGGGTGGTGCAGGCGCTGAGCTTCAGTACCCCCGCCTTTGGCCGTGGTGGCGATCAGACCGGCATGGTGATCATCCAGCTCACCGACTGGGCCGAGCGCGACGTCACCGCCACCGAGTTCTCCCGCTCGCTGGGTGCCAAGCTCTCCGGTATTCCCGATGTGATGATCCGCACCTTCCAGCCCGGTTTCCGGGGGGGCTCCACCGCGCCGGTGCAGTTCGTGCTGCAGGGTAACGACTATGCCGAGCTCTACCAGCAAGGGTTGGCGCTGCAACAGGCGGCGCAGGGCAGCGGCCTGATGCTGAGCCCGGATCTCGACTATGCCGAGAAGACCCCCGAGCTGCAGGTGACCATCAATCGCGATAGCGCCAGCCAGCTTGGCATTCCGGTCTCCACCGTGGCCAACAGCTTGCAGACCCTGCTGGGCGGGGCGAGCAAGACCACCTATGTGGACAGGGGCGAGGAGTATGACGTCTACCTGCGCGGCAACCAGACCGAGTTCAACGGCATCTCGGATCTCGGCCGCATCTATCTAAAAGCCGCCAATGGCGAGATGGTCAGTCTCTCGACTCTGGCGACCGTCAAGCAGGTGGCGACTGCCAACCGCCTCAACCACTACCAGCGGCAAAAGGCGATCACCCTGACCGCCGATGTGCACCCGGATCACACCCTGGGTGAGGCCCTCGATTTCCTCGATGGCTGGGCCAACGCCAACCTGCCCACCGGCATGACGGTGGATTACGCCGGTGATTCCAAGGATTACCGCGACAATCAGGGGGAGATGGTGCTGGTCTTTGGCCTCGCCCTGCTGGTGGTCTATCTGGTGCTGGTGGCCCAGTTCGAGAGCACCCTGACCCCGGCGGTGGTGATGGTGACTGTGCCACTCGGCATCTTCGGTGGCCTGCTAGGCCTCTGGCTGACGGGGCAGGAGATGAGCATCTACAGCCAGATCGGGATGATCATGCTGATCGGCATGGTGACCAAGAACGGCATCCTCATCGTCGAGTTCATCAACCAGCTGCGCCAGCGGGGGGAAGGGTTCGAGGAGGCGATCATCGCAGGCTCGGTGCGCCGCTTGCGCCCGATCCTGATGACTTCGCTCACCGCCATTATCGGCGCGGTGCCGCTGATGCTCTCCATGGGGGCGGGCTACGAGAGCCGGATGGCGGTGGGAACCGTGGTCTTCTTCGGATTGTCGTTGGCGACCCTGGTTACCCTGCTGGTGGTGCCCGCCATCTACCATCTGATCGCCCGTCACGCTGGCATGACAGGATCGCGGGATCAGCAGGTAGACGAAGCGCTGGCCGCCAAGGGGGCAGGGGAGTCGCACCCTCCGGCGCCCTGACCTCAATCCTGACGGGGGCCAGTTATCAGCCTCATCATCACAAGGGCGCCTGCGGGCGCCCTTGCTATTGCGGGCGGCGGCCTATTCCGCGGGATCTATAGGGACAAAAAGCCATCGCTCCCCTTGGCCGCAACCGGTATAATGCGCGACCCGAATTTTTCCAGGTGTTCAAAATGCAGCCGGTACCCAACCTTTTCTCCTATCCCCGCTATTGGGCCGAGTGCTACGGCACGGCGCCCTTCCTGCCCATGTCCCGCAAAGAGATGGACAAGCTCGGTTGGGACAGCTGCGATGTCATTCTGGTGACGGGGGATGCCTATGTGGATCACCCGAGCTTCGGCATGGCGGTCATCGGCCGCATGCTGGAGGCGCAGGGTTTTCGGGTCGGCATCATCGCCCAGCCGGACTGGTCATCGAAGGATGACTTTATGCGTCTGGGCAAACCGAACCTCTTCTTCGGGGTCACCGCGGGCAACATGGACTCCATGATCAACCGCTACACCTCCGACAAAAAGCTGCGCCACGACGACGCCTACACCCCGGGGGATGTGGGCGGCAAGCGGCCGGATCGCGCCACCCTGGTCTATACCCAGCGCTGCAAGGAGGCCTTCAAGGAGGTCCCCGTCGTTATCGGCGGCATCGAGGCTTCCCTGCGCCGTATCGCCCACTACGACTACTGGTCCGAGACCATCCGCCGCTCCATCCTGCTCGATGCCAAGGCCGATATCCTGATCTACGGCAACGCCGAGCGGCCGCTGGTGGAAGTGGCACACCGCATCGCAGCGGGGGAGACCATCGACACCATGCAGGATATTCGCGGCACTGCCGTTATCCGCAAGGAGCCGCTGCCGGGCTGGAAAGGGGTGGATTCGAGCAAGCTCGACCAGATTGGCCGCATCGATCCCATCATGAACCCCTATATGGAAGGGGCACCATGCACTGAGGACGCCACCGAATCGGCCCCTGCCGCGCAGGAAGCCCAACCCGTGCTGGTGCAGCCGCCCAAGCCCAAGCCGTGGGAAAAAACCTATGTGAAGCTGCCGGCGTTCGAGCGGGTGAAAGAGGACAAGGTGCTCTACGCCCACGCCTCGCGCATTCTGCACCACGAGACCAACCCCGGCTGTGCCCGCGCCCTGTCGCAGGCTCACGGCGATCGCATCGTCTGGGTCAACCCGCCCGCCTTCCCGCTGGAAACCGAGGAGATGGACGGCGTCTTCGGCCTGCCCTACCAGCGGGTGCCGCACCCGGCCTATGGCAACGAGAAGATCCCCGCCTTCGAGATGATCAAGACCTCGGTCAACATCATGCGCGGCTGCTTTGGCGGCTGCTCCTTCTGCTCCATCACCGAGCACGAAGGGCGCATCATCCAGAGCCGCTCGGAAGAGTCGATCCTCAAAGAGATCGAGGATATCCGCGACAAGGTGCCGGGCTTTACCGGCGTCATCTCGGATCTCGGCGGCCCCACCGCCAACATGTACAAGTTGCGCTGCAAGAGCCCCAAGGCTGAGCAGACCTGCCGTCGCGCCTCCTGTGTCTGGCCCACCATCTGCCCGCACATGGACACCGACCACAGCCCGACCATCAACCTCTATCGCAAGGCGCGCGACCTCAAGGGGATCAAGAAGATCCTCATCGCCTCCGGCGTGCGTTACGACATCGCGGTCGAAGATCCCCGCTATATCAAGGAGCTGGCCAAGTACCACGTCGGCGGCTACCTCAAGATCGCGCCGGAACATACCGAGGAGGGGCCCCTCTCCAAGATGATGAAGCCGGGCATGGGCAGCTACTACCAGTTCAAGGAGCTGTTCGACAAATATTCCAAAGAGGCGGGCAAGCAGCAGTACCTGATCCCCTACTTTATCTCTGCCCACCCGGGCACCACCGATGAAGACATGATCAATCTGGCGCTCTGGGTCAAAGAGAACCGCTTCAAGCTCGATCAGGTTCAGAACTTCTATCCGTCGCCGCTCGCCAACGCCACCACCATGTATTACACGGAGAAAAACCCGTTAAACAAGGTAAGCCGCACCGGTGGCGATGTGTTTGTCGCCAAGGGCGAGCGCCGTCGCCGCCTGCACAAGGCGCTGCTGCGCTACCACGACCCCGCAGGCTGGCCGATGATCCGCGAAGCCCTGCTCGCCATGGGCAAGGGCCACCTGATTGGCAGTGGCCCCGGCTGTCTGGTGCCGCCAGAAGGTAGGAATGAGCGGCGCAACGAGCGCGCCGCCAGCGGCAAGGGGTTGAAACCGGCCCTGACTCGTCATAGCAACATCAGTCACCAGCGCGGCAATGGCACAGGCAACAAGCCGACGGGCGGCAAGCCGATGGGTTCCCAGCTGCACAATGGCGCGGCTAATGGCAAACCGGCCGCACAGGGCGAAGGCAAGAGTGCGGGCCAGAATGCGGGTAAGAGCAAACCGACTGTCAAACCCGCCCATAAGGGCAAGACGCCGACCCGCGCAGGCTCTGCCAAGCCGGGTGCCAAACCCACTGCTCAAGGCGGCAAGCCAGCGGCTAAAGGCAATGGTGCCAAGCGACCGGCTCGGTGACATTTGCTGATTAGCAAAACGATAGAAGTAAAAAGGCGACCGGATGGTCGCCTTTAAGTATGTATTACCGTAATTATTGCTTTCTGTAATTTATTAGTTTTTACATCTAATTATATAAATGCTTTGCAGCCTTTTACATGATTATTAAATGTTTTCATTTTGTGTGTATAAATGTGAATCACCAAGGTGAAGAGGTCGAAGTAATTAATCTGCCATCAGCATACCATGGAAGATCATGTATGTTGTGTGATTTTATAAATTTTCCAAACGGACATAATTCGTCTTGATGTGCACGGCGAAATGGAGCATCAATACAATCATGAGTCATATTTTCAACATGTTCAAGTTCACAGTAGCTGCAAAGTGGACATTGTGGGTCACTCTGCTCTAAATATGATGTGAAGTCATAAGCTAATAATAATTGTATGAATGGTTCTTTTTTATATTTATCGCTTAAGTATGAGACTATTTGGCCTTGTGAGTTCATTATTATAGGTATGCCAATTGAAGAGATTATCTCCAGCATTCTGCTATTAAAGTTGTCTGTCGTGGTTCCATATAAATGTGAAAAAATAAAAACCCCAGATAATTGACTTTCCACATATCCAATGGTTTTCACAAGCCAGTCATGGATGTCTGGGAATGTATCTTTGGGATATCGTTGTTGTAAAAGAAGAGATAATTCTTTATGGCGACGATTTAATTTTTCTTTTATTGTTTCAAAGGGTCTACCTGCTGACTTGTAATTTCGCCTACCGAGCATTGCAATAAATTCTTGATCTTTAAGGGTCAGTAGTTTGCTATCAATGCTGCTATTGTCAAGGAATGACTTAAGAATATTTATCAACATATTAGCTGGATTGTCATTTATAAGGCAATACTCAGCTAATGCCATTCTTTTTATATTGCTAAGGCTGTTTAAATTATAGTGATTTATAACTAAATCTACAGAGTGATAAGGGAAGTCGGCTAGTGTATCTTCATCCGGGTAGTGTTGTTTTTCGATTTTATACGCAATGTACTCAAGAATATCTCGAGCTCCAAAATGATATTTCACACCATTTTCAAAATTCAATTCATAGCTATGAAGTGTAAATTCATGTTCAGGTATAGGTTTAGATTTCTGGGTGATAGATATTATTTCTGGTGCTTTTATTATTTGATGTAAGCTGCCCCATGTCATTTCTGTTTGAAGTGTTGTTAGCTCTAACCCATCAATTGAATTGTTTTGTGGGATTGTTATTTTTTTATCTTTTTTGGCCATATCCAAACGGTCAAAAAAAGTTGACAAATGTACTAGGTTCTCTCTTACGCAATATGGTAGCGTTAGATCTTGTAAAAAATGGATGTATTCATGAATAAATGTTGATGTCATTTCACATTCAAAGTTTGAAATGTCATCAAATGTCTTTATTTTAATCATAAATGACGATGGAAGGTATTCACCCTCTACTCTACTTAGCAACATATGCTCTCCATATTTGTTTTGCGAAATAACAAGCCCTGTTCAATTCTTGTCCAAAAAAATCTGGCAAAATCTGGGAGGCGAAATTTGGGACAGCCACGCTTTCTGAGCAAAGCGTAATTCAACTAAATCTGGGACACTCACCGTTTAGGAGGAAGCCTAAAAAATTGGGACACCCACCTTTCTGTATGAGGTGTAACGTCACCAAATTCCACGCTACCGCCCGTGGATGACAGCTTCCAATATGCTCCCTTGACCTGCGTTGGCAGTAACCCATCGCGGTTCAACAGGTTCTGGATGGCTATGGTAAGCCAAACGAAACTGCCGAGGCGAGACTTAAAGTGACCTAACTATCAGAAATTAATCGTTTTATGAGCTTGATTATCAAATGGAGCCTGAAGGCGGCTTTATAGCCATATTGATCTCTGGCAAGCAGGGAAGGGGAGTGGATTGGGGCGACCCGCTGGTCGCCCCTTGTGATTGCCATATCCGGCGTGCGAGGGGCTAGCCGTGATAGCCGTAGCAGCGCTTGAGCTCCTCGAAGTCGTAGTAGTGGCTGCCGCTTTGGTAGGGCTGGCAGCCCGTTTTAAAGGCGATCTCTTTTTCGTTGTAGAGCATCTTGACCAGCACCTGCCGCTGCCCGTTCTGGTAGATATCCCACTGAATATTGGCGGTATAGGGGGAGACCCAGCCGCCGCGCCACTCGTTGTTCTGCTGGCTGAACAACTGAACCACGCTGGCCCCCTGACGGCTCCCTTCCAGCTTCATCAGGGCGGCGAGGGGGATAATGGCTTCGGCGTGGGCAAAGCGCAGGGTGGCCCGTCGGCTCTGCTCGCCTTCCACCACCTGACGCTGCACCTCACCAAACAGGCCGTCGAGCAGTGGCTGGGCAATGGCGTAGGGGGCGCTCTGGTTGGCAAAGCTCGGCCCCTTTTCGTAGAAATCTTCCGCATCGGAGAGGTAGGAGAACCAGGCAGACTCCTCCGGGGTGAGGAACTGCTCCAGCGCCCAGGGTTCGCTGCCCTGTGCCTGCGCTTCGCGGATCATGCCGGGGCCGATGATAAAGAGGTTGTAGAGCATCAGGGCCGCATCCACCTCGTCGCGCACGTAGGTCATGCCGCCATCTTCCGGGTTGATGGCGACAAACTCGACGCCGCCCGCCAGATAGTCGACAAAGCCCTTGCTGTAGATACGCTCCAGCATGCTGCGGGCCATCTCTTTGGTCTTGCTCAGGTTTTTAAGCTGATCCAGCGCCCTGGCCAGCTCGGGGGCCGGGGCGATTGCGGCATCTTCGTCGCCGATAAAGCGCTGGTAGCTCTCATAGGCGGGCAGGTAGCGGGCGTAATCCCCCTCGGGGGTGGTCTTGTGGAAGTAGAGCTCGAACTTGTTGACCAGCTTTTTGTCGATCTTCGAGGGGTCATCCTGCGTGAGGTAGCACTGCGCCGAGTCGCTGACATAGCTCACGTCGCGCTTGAGACTCTCCATAAAGTAGAAGGCGCTTTCGTTGGCCCTGTCCTTGCCCGAGGTGACCACCTTGATGCAGTGGGGCTCGCTGCTGTTGAGCAGGGTCGGCAGCCGCGCCGCCAGCCGGGTGGCGAGATTGGCGTGCTCCTCCTTGCCCAGCGCCGAGAGCAGGCCATAGCCCAGTTTCTGGTTGGCGGCCGTCACCAGATCGACCTTGCCTCCCAGCCCCTGCCCGAGTGGGGTGAGCGCCCCCTGACGCTGCGCCTCTTCCCAGACCAGCTTGGTCAGCACGTCATATTTCGGGCTGGAGAGGGAGCGCGAGCCGTGGCGCGCCACCATCTCGGTAAAGACCGGGCTGAACCCCTGCGGCGCTGGCTCGTAGCTCTCCGCCTGCTGCTGCGGGTTGTAGACCGCTTTGGTGCTGTATTGGTAGGCGGTTTTGCCCTGGCTGTCGGCAGACGATTCGTTCTCTGACTGGCAGCCGCCAAGCAAGACCAGCGAGACGGCCAAAGCCACATAAGAAGAGCGCGGGAAAGTCATGATGTTCCTTATCTATCCATATGAAAAATAAGTGAAAAACTCTATGGTTTGAAAATGACCGCGGGATGTCAGCCAGATGACAGGCTGATGACTTCTGATAAAGCAGTAAGCAAGGGGAGGGGCAGAGGATGGCTATAGGGAGGGCAATAGAGGCTCACCCAACCACTGCGCCGGTCACGGGTGAGTGGTCAGTGAGCGCATTTGGGATGGGGGCTTATTGTCTTACCTCCTGCCCCTTGGCGTTCTGCAGGGTGTGAAACAGGTAGTGATCGTCCCGATCGTAATAGACGGTAATGGTGTGGCGCTGGGTGTAGTCCGCCGCGACCCCGGCTACTGTCATCGGCACCAGGATCAGCTCCCCCAGCCCCAATGTCACGGCGCTCGCCGTGGCCTGGCCATTGCCGTCAGCGCGCTTGTGGATCTTGCCGAGCACGGTAAAGCGATCGCAGCCCTTGACCTGCGGCGTATCCATATATTGGCCTTGTGTACAAGGCTGCGGTTCGCCCAACTCGGCACGGATATGTTCTCGGGGTTGTCCCTGTGTCAGGGTCTCGCGAAAGCGCCCCGAATAGTGATCGATGGCGGCGGCGCAGCCACCTAGCAGCAATGGCAGCGCGAGCAGCAGCGGATGAGAAATACATACAAGACGATTCATAAGGACAAGACTCCGTTATTGCGCCAGTGACGCGCTATCTTGGCCACGTCGCTCCGGTTCGCTGCGATGCAAAAAGGTGGTCAGGGTATCGCGCGGCGGCGTGATGCCGCACTGCACCAGAATCCGCCCGATGGCTCCCCTGTGATAGCCACCATGAGTTACCAGATGGAGCAGCATTTCATCGCGGCTCATCTGCCCCTTGTCACCATCGACAAAGCGAAACGAGAGCGGGGTTGCACCCTCTTGCGGGCTCAGCGACGCGACGTAATCCACCAGCCAGTTATCCAGCTTGGTAACTGCGCTGCGCAGGGCGGTGAGGGTCGGTGTCTCCGGGGTATTGGTGGCGGTAAAGCCGTGGCGTTCCCCCAGCAGATTGGCCTTGAAGATGGCATCGACCACATGGATATGGTTGAAGATCCTGAGGCAGGTGTGGTGGGCCTCGCCATATTGCTGCGCATCGAGCGTGGCGATCGCATCCAGCAGTTCGCCATCGGCCCAGCGTTTGTAGTGAAAGAGGGATTGCAGTGTCTTGTTGCTCATCGCGTCCTTGCCCTTGTCGCTTCGTGAAGTGCGGCATGTTAGCCAAAATGGGTTCAATACGAAACCCGTTCTGCTGCTGTTCTGCCCCCCACCATACAAAAAGCCCCGAGAGCTGGCGCTTTCGGGGAAGAGGAAAAACATCGACAAGGCATTACAAAGGCATTGGGGCCACACCTGAACCGGAGCAGGCATCGACATAGAGTACTTGGCTGCTAATAAGCGCCCTTTTTCGAGACATCCGCCTTTTTGACAGCAGTGGGTGCCTAGACTAGGTTGGTATTCTTATGAGGCCTGCCAAGGCTGTTCACTGTTAACCATAACCGGAAGGATCCGACATGAAAGCGATGACTGCAGCCCTCTTGCTCCCCCTGATTCCCCTTGCCGTTCAGGCGGGGGCACCCGTGTGGATCACGATTGGGGCCGATAGCGGGGTTGAGCTCAAGCAGGTCAATGCCAAGCTCTCTCCCCTGTTCAGTGCCAGCGGGGCGCCTATCCAGCTGGCCCAGATTGAGGCAAGCGAGCTTGGCTCCCTCTCGCATCTGATGCACGAAGGGCACCAGCGTTGCGGTGGCTATGTGGTGCACACGACCCTGGCAGATGCGCTGCAGAGCATGGCCCAGCCCCTTAGCCAAAACCTGTTCAGCGCACCGCCATTGACCCAGGGGGCCAGTGTCAACCGGCTGCTGCCTCATCTGGATCAAGGCAATATCGCCAGCACCATCAGCAAGCTGTCCGGCTGGCGCAACCGCTACTACACCACCCCCACTGGCACGCAATCCGCCGACTGGGTGGCCAGCCAGTGGCAGAGCCTCGGCAGCACCTTGCCATGGGCCAGCGTCAGCCGGGTCAAACATAGCGGCTACCCGCAACAATCCGTGGTGCTGACCCTCAAGGGAAGCCGCTATCCGGACGAGGTGGTGGTGCTCGGTGGCCATCTCGACTCCACCGCAGGCTCGGCCCCCAACAGCAAGACACTGGCCCCCGGTGCCGATGATGACGCCTCCGGTATCGCCACCCTGACCGAGGTGCTGCGGGTCATCGCCGAGCAGGGCCGCCAGCCGGAGCGCACCTTGCAATTTATCGGCTATGCGGCAGAGGAGGTGGGCTTGCGGGGCTCCAAGGATATCGCCAGCCGCTACAAGGCGGCCAACACCAAGGTATTGGCCGCGCTCCAGCTGGACATGACCAACTACAAGGGCTCGGCGAACGACATCGTCTTTATGACCGACTACACCGACAAGGGGCTGACCGGCTACCTCACCCAGCTGATCGATGCCTACTTGCCGCAAGTCAGCTATGGCTATGACAGCTGTGGCTATGGTTGCTCGGATCACGCCTCCTGGCACAATCAGGGCTACCCCGCCGCCATGCCGTTCGAGTCACGTTTTAGCGAATACAACCCCAGGATCCACACGGCGCAGGATACGTTGCAAAACTCGGATCCCTCGGCTGGCCATGCTCTCAAGTTTGCCCAGCTGGCGACCAGCTTTGCCGTTGAAATGGGCAAGATCAACTGAGTCACAGGCCGCAGCGCAAGCCAAAAGGAAGGAAGTTTCTACTTCCTTCCTTTTTTTCTATCTTCTGTGTGGCTTTGCCCCCGTCATACAAAAAGCCCCGAGAGCAGGGCGCTTTCGGGGAAGAGGAAAAACATCGACAAGGAATTACAACGGCATTGGGGTCACACCTGAACCGGATCAGGCATCGACATAGAGCACCTGACCGCTAATAAAGCCATCGACGGAGCGCTCAAACGCCTTGCCGACCAGGGCGCCCGGCACCGGCTGGAAGCCCGGCATCATCTCGCCATATACGTCCCACGCCTCTTCCAGTACGGTCGGGTTGACCACATTGATGCGGATGCCGCGGGGCAGCTCGTGGGCCACGCACTGGACAAAGGTATCTATGGCGCCGCTGGTGGTGGCATCGGCAATGGCCAGCGGGATCGGCTTGATATTGAGGATGCCGGAGATCAGGGTGAAGGAGCCCCCCTGATTGATGTAGTTGAGGCCGATATTGACCAGATTTATCTGCCCCATCAGCTTGCTCTGGATGGTGGTTTGCCACTGCTCGTCGCTCATCTCGCCAAAGGGGGCGTATTCGCAAAATCCTGCGGTATTGACCACCGCATCGAAGGAGCCCACGTTTTGGTAGAGTCGCTCGATGGATTCTCTGCTGGTGATATCCACCTGAAAATCACATCCCTCGCCGGAGCGGCTGGCGGTGATCACCTTGTGCTTGCCCAGACCACTGAGGGCGGCTTGCCCCATTTTCCCCTGAGCACCAATCAGAATGACAGTTTTCATCGTTAACCTCGCTTTGCTGGAAGAGCTGCAAGGTTAGAGAGCCACTGATACAATGTAAATCATGGGTGATTTGTATGTGATACAACTGAAATTGGTGAGGTAAGGGTGGAAAAGATCGATATCAGGCAGATGCGGGTGCTAGTGCTGCTGGTGAGATACAAGAGTGTGTCGCGGGTGGCCGAGCTGCTGGAGATCTCCCAACAGGGGGTGAGCAGCCATTTGAAAAAGCTGCGCGATCTCTTTCCCGCCGAGCTCTTTATCCGCCAGAGCGCCGGGTTGCAGCCCACCGATTACGCCTGCGATCTGGCCGCCAGGTTCGAGCAGATCCTGGCCGATATCGACGGGGTCTTTGTGACTGCCCCCTTTGATCCCGCCAGCAGCGAGCGCACCTTCAGGGTGATGGCGAACGAATATGCCCAGCTCGCCATTATCCCAAGGCTGGCGAGCGCCCTGCGCACTCAAGCGCCCTCCATCCGGCTCGATGTGGTGGACTTTCAGGCCGAGCTGCATCTGGAGGCGCTGGCCAGCGGAGAGGTCGATCTGGTGATTGGCTTTGATGCCTATCTCGACCCGGGGTTGCTGCGCGCCACCCTGCGCCGGGATCACTACTGCTGCGTGCTGCGCCGCGACTCCCGATATCTTCCGGACAACGCCCCGCAGGATCTGGCGGCCATCCCCTTTGTGCAGTTCGCCAACAGCGTCGGCAATTTCGAAGGGCAGATGAGCCCGCAGCAGGTTGCCAGCGCGGCGGTGGCGACGCTCCCCTGTTACACCTCGCTGCAAGCCTTTATGTCGGTCAATGACGTAGCGGCCTGCATCCCGTCGGCCATCGCCGCCCTTGGGGATTTTCGTGTGCTGGAGCTGGCCGGGGCGCCGCAGCCGTTCGAGGTGGTGGTCGGCAGACACCGCAAAAGCCAGGGCAATCTCGCCATCGAGTGGCTGGCTGATGTAATCAAGTCGGTCAGCGATCTTGCCATGCCCGGATAACGCCGCCGTTTGCACAGAGCGGCCGCCACCAGCCAGCGCGCTAACGGCAGGCTGGATCTGCGGGAGAAATCCTGCGATGGTGCGGGCAGTTATCCGCTTGTCCCGTTATCGAGTGAAAAGGAGTTGAGATGCGCATTGCCATGATTGGTCTGGGGGATATCGCCCAGAAAGCCTATCTGCCGCTGCTGGCGAGCGACGAGCGGGTCACCCCGCTGCTCTGCACCCGCAATCCAGCAGTGCTGGAAAAGCTGGCCCGCCAGTATCGGGTCGCTGAGTGCTTTACCGATGTGGCGGCCATGCTGGCCAGTCGCCCCGACGCCGTGATGATCCATGCCGCCACCGCCGTTCACCGCCAGCTGGCCGAGCAGTGCCTGCACGCAGGGATCCCCACCTTTGTCGACAAGCCCCTGTGCGACAATCTGGCCGAAGCAGAGGCGCTGGCCAACCTCGCCATCGCGCAGGATTGCGCCCTCTTTACCGGCTTTAACCGCCGCTATCTGCCCGCCATGGCCGAGGCGCGGGCCCAGCCGCTCACCGAGCTTAACTGGCAAAAGCACCGCTTCGCCCTGCCGGGCAAGGCGCGGGATTTTATGTTCGACGACTTTATCCATGTGCTCGACAGCCTCTGCTTCTATGGCGGCGTGCCACAGGGGGACTTCCATGCGGTCTTGCGACCAGATATGAAGGACAACAGCCTGTTGGCCGGGGTCAGCGTCAGCTGGCAGAGCGGGGATCGCGCCATCAGCGGCAGCATGAACCGCAGCGCCGGGATCACCGAGGAGCGCATCGATGCCTACGGCGACAACCTCTCTCTGCACCTTGAGAACTGCACCCGCGGCATCATCGCCCGCGACAAACAGGCGCAGATGCTTAGCCCCAACGACTGGCAGCCGGTGCTGGCCCAGCGCGGCTTTGCTGCCATGCTGGAGCACTGGTATCAGCAGATTGAATCGGGCAAGGCGGATAGCGAGTTGATCGCCTCCTACCTGCACGGCCACCGGCTGGCGGAGCAGCTGGTGGCGCTGGCTGACAAGCGGAGTTAAGGCTGGCTGGAAGTGGGCGTGACATGAATGCGCGTTGCGCGGGGAAGGCGCATCAAAAACAACGGGGGGCCGCAGTTGCGGCCCCCCGTTGTTATGGGATGAGATGCATGGGATCAGATGCACTTCACCGGCTTGGGCAGGCCGCCAATCTTGGTCGCCTGCTTGGCTGGGCCTTCCGGGAACAGCTTGTAGAGGTAGCGGCTATTGCCCTTCTCGGGGCCGTACTGCTTCTCCATCGCCTTGACCAGTGCGCGGATGGCGGGGGAGGTGTTGAACTCCAGATAGAAGGCGCGCACAAAGCGCACCACTTCCCAGTGCGGCTCCTCAAGCGTGATCCCCTCCTGCGCAGCCAGCACCAGCGCCAGCTCCTCGCTCCAGTCGTTGCTGTTGAGCAGGTAGCCCTTGGCATCGGTCTCGATGAGTTGGCCGTTGAATTCCAGCTGATGTTTTTCGGACGCAGACATGAGGGCTCCTCGCTAATGGGGCTATCAGGATTGGGCGGGCATGGTAGCGCCTTGATCCCCGGTGAGCAACCGGCTCTCGTTGGCCAGATGCAGCAGCTGATCCGCCAGCTCGCTGATCAGGTTGAGCTGCTGGGTCAGCATCAGCTGCTCCTCGCTGCTGTCTGCACTGCTGTCCGTGCAAAGAAGGGGGCTCTGACCACCGATGGAGCTGGAGGGGTTGCCCGCCAGATGACCGGCGGCCTGCTCCAGGGTGTGGCAGATGTGGTGGCGCACCTCATCCAGCCCGCTGATGGCCTCCAGCTTGTCGCGATGGGCCCCCAGCGCCGAGATGTAGGAGAGCAGGGCGTGGTTGCGCCAGGTGAGGGTAAAGCAGAGATCGAGGAAGCGACGGCGCTTTTGCGGCTCCACCAGCATGCTCTGCCAGGCGGTAGCCAGCTCGCTGTCCGCCAGATGGGCGCTCTTGCGCGCCACCCGATAGTCGATGGATTCGTCCCGCTGCTGCTTGAGGCTTGCCAGCACCGCCGAGAGGTAGCGGGCGTTGGCCGAGAGCGAGTTGGCGATAAGCGTCGGCAGCCGCTTGTATTGCCAGTCCGGCCAGAGCCAGGCCACCAGCCCGTAGGAGATCAGGCAGCCGAGCAGGGTATCGAGCAGCCGTGGCCCCAGAATGGCAAAGCCGATGCCATCAAGCAGGTTGAACGCCATCAGCACGTAGAGCGTGATAAAGCAGACCGCGGCGCTGTAGTTGTTGCGCACCTGGGTGAAAAACAGGAAGGCGGCCAGACCCATCACCACCAGCTGAACGTGCAGCTCGGGGAAGAGCCAGAGCACCGGAATACCCACCAGAATACCTGCGAAGGTGCCGAGCATCCGCTGCACCAGTCGGCGGCGGGTGGCGCTGTAACTGGGCTGGCAGACAAACAGCACGGTCAGCAAAATCCAGTAGCCCTTCTCCAGATCAAAGGCTTGCAGTATGCCGTAGCCGATCACCAGCCCGAGTGACAAACGCAGCGCATGGCGAAACACCATGGAGTGCAAGGTGAGGTGCTGCTTGAGCTGGGCCAGCAGCGGCAGGCGGGGCGGGCGCGCCAGCGCGGGCAGCTCCTGCTCCGGCTGCTCGGGGTTTTGCAGCACTTCGGCGCTGCCCAGCAGCTGGTTGATGCTGGCCAGATTGCGGCGCAGGAACTTCATCGGCGTCAGCAGGGTTTTCGGGTAGTGCTGTTTGAGATTTGTGAACTCCAGCTGATCGCCAAGGGCCTCCAGCGTCCAGTGGATGCGCTTGTTATGGGTGTAGGGCTTGTGCACCAGAATGGCGTAACCGAGCCGCTGGCACGCCTCGGAGAGTTGCAGGAACACCTCCTGAAACCCTTCCAGTACGATGCCCTGCTTGAGCTCCGCTTCCAGCCGGCTGTAGGGGTAGTGGCTGGAGGTGGCGCGTTCGTGAATTTCCAGCGCCAGCAGATAGAGGCGCAGCAGGCTGGCAAGCTCGGGGCTGGCCGGATGGCGGCGGCTCAGGCGGGCGTTGAGGGCCGATTTGGTGAGGGTCAGCGCGCTCACCAGATTGATGTTGAGCTGGGCCAGATTGTGGCGAATGGCCTGGGCGCCGTGCTCGTCCGCCGGGAAGAAGCGGGATTTCTCCAGCAGGTAGCGACCAAGGGCGAAGTAGCTCTGGGCCAGTTGCTCGTGCAGGGTTTTGTAGGGCAGCAGCCAGAGCCAGATAAACGAGACCAGCCCGTACCAGAGGGCACCCGCGCCGAGCGCCAGCGGCTGGTAGAAGAGATCCGGCGCCTTGGCGGCACCCAGCATGGTGTAGATGGCGATGAGCAGGGAGCCAAAACTGATGGTGGCATAGCGGGCGCCGAGCGCCCCCACCATCACGAAGATAAAGGTGGAGCTGGCCAGCCCGATGGCAAACAGCCAGGGGGTGGGGTAGAGATACTGCACGCACAGGGACGCAAACATGAAACAAATCAGCGTCATGGCGAGATTTTTGAGCCGTCCCCACAGGCTGTCGTCGGTTTCGGCGATGGCGCCCGCCACGACCCCGAGGGAGAGCAGCACGGTGAGCTGGATATTGCCGGTGGCCAGGGTGAAGGCGAGCAGACCGAGAATGGCCAGCAGCACCTTGAGAGCGAAGTAGATGTGACTATCGGTCAGCAGTCGGCGCAGCAGGCCAGAGAGATCCATCGGCATGAGACAGGTGAAACCCTTGATCGAAAGGAGAGCGAGATAGTAACCCGCCAAGCGCGAAGTGGCCCTGATCCAAATCAGGGCCACTTCGCTTCATATCCTTGATTTACAACTTATCCTGACAAAAATCGGCGCCAATAAAAACCCCGCCGAAGCGGGGTTTCTGATTAGTTGCGGTTGCCGCCAAGCAGGCTCAGCAAGCTCAGGAAGATGTTGTAGATGGAGACATACAGGGTGACGGTGGCGGAGATGTAGTTGGTCTCGCCGCCGCGCACGATCTGCTGGGTAGTCAGCAGGATGGCCCCGGAGGAGAAGAGCATGAACATGGCGGACAGCGCCAGGCTCAGGGCGCTCATCTGCAGGAAGATGTTGGCAATCATGGCCACCAGCAGTACCCAGAAACCGACGAACAGCATGCCGCCGATGAAAGAGAGGTCACGCTTGGTAGTCAGGGCATAGGCCGACAGACCGAAGAAGGTGAGCGCGGTGCCGCCAAGGGCGGTCATCACGATCTCGCCACCACCATTGTTCATGTACATGTTGATGATGGGGCCCAAGCTATAGCCCAGCAGACCGGTCAGGGCGAAGGTGAAAACCAGCCCCATGCCGTTGTTGCGATTCTTCTCGGTCAGGAACATCAGACCGTAGACACCGATCAGGAACACGGCCCAGTGCAGCGGCGGCATGTTCATCACGGTAGCGACCCCCGCCACCACGGCAGAGAAGCCCAGAGTGAGGGAGAGCAGCATATAGGTGTTACGCAGTACCTTGTTGGTATCGCGTACGGCACTTTGGGTGCCAGTGTAGATAGAACGGGTATCCATCTTGGGTGTCCTCTTGATGTCCGGGTGAGACGGCGAGCAGCCGCCTCGTGATCGCTGTTTGTTACTGCATGTTTACGCATTGTATGTAGAACAAATAGGGATGACGAGGAACAATTTCAAGCCACCTGCCATTTTGCTCCCGCACACTATCCCACAGGAAATATGTATTGCATATGAACAAGGGCTTAGCGTAGTATGCACGCCGTTCGGAGGGGTGGCAGAGCGGCTGAATGCACCGGTCTTGAAAACCGGCGATGGGCGACCATCCGTGGGTTCAAATCCCACCTCCTCCGCCATATTCAAAGAGAAAGCCCAAGTGATTCAATCGCTTGGGCTTTTTTGTATCTACGGTTTCTGGCCGAAAATGGTCTTGAAAGAAGGCGCCGACAAAGCGCCCCGGCACTTTATGTCCTAGACCAGAATGACCTGCACATCTCTGGCTTTGATCTGCTCGATAACCTCTTTATCCGCATCCTTGCCGGTGATCAGAATGTCGATCTTGCTGGCGGCGCAAAACAGCATGCCTGCCCGCTGTCCCACCTTGCTGCTGTCAGCCAGTACCACCAGCCGGCCGACGTGGTTGAGCATCTTCTGCTCCGCCATGGCGGTCAGCATATCCATCTTGTAGAGACCATCCGCGGTGACACCCTTGCCGCTGGTAAACATCCAGTGCCCGGCATAGAGGGAGGAGATCTCGTCCTGCGGTGCCAGGGTGATGGATTGTGACTTGTTGTATTGACCCCCGATGATCACTACGCCGTCATGGTCATTCTCGATCAGGTAGTTGGCGAGCGGGAAGTAGTTGGTGATGACCTGAACATCCTGCCCGCAGATCTCCTGACCCAGCACGAAGGCGGTGGAGCCACAGTTGATGACCGCGCTTTCCCCCGGTTTGATCAGGGCTGCTGCCGCCTGGGCGATGCGCACCTTTTCGCTGTGATTGAGGCTTTCATTGCTGTCGAGCGGAGACCAGTGGGCCTTTCTGGCCTGCATCAGGGCTTCGGCCCCGTTGCGCACCTTGCGCAGCTTGCCGGAGTCATTGAGCTTGTTGATATCGCGGCGCGCGGTGGCCGGAGAGATATCAAAGGCTTGCATTATGCTGTTGACCGACAGATGACGTTTCTGATTGAGCAGTTCCAAAATGGCGTTATGGCGATGTGCTTCTGTCATATCATGCCTAATGATGATTGAATCTGATTGGGTGGTGATTATATCGCGCATAGGTGTGGATGACAGCAACCTTGTTAACTCTTCTGATAATGAGCCTTCAGGCGATTGCCAGACCGGCTTGCCGAGCGTGTTCGACCAGTCGCCCCTTGGCCGTTTTCAGCTTGCTGGCCCACTCTTCATCCTTGGCCCACATCTCCAGCACCAGGGGGCCGTTGTAACCGATTTTTGCCAGCGTGTGGAAAATGGCTGCAAAGTCGACCTCTCCCTCGCCAATGACCAGATCACGGAACTGCCCGCTGCAATCTGCCGTTACCTTGCGGGTGTCTTTGAGGTGGATCTGCACGATATGGTTCGCACTCAGTTGCAGCTCGGTGCAGATGTCATAGTTCCAGCCGGTGATATTGCCGACATCCGGATAGGCCATAAAGTAGGGGGAGGGGATCTGCTTTTTCAGCACCTCGAATTTGCTGAGGGAGTTGAGATAGGGGGTATCCATGATCTCCACACCCAGCATGATGCCTGCCCGTTCCGCCATTTTGGCTGCCGCCTTCATCCCGTCGATGAAGTGGCGGTGGGTCTCGTTGCTTTGCGGTTCGTAATAGACGTCGTAGCCCGCCAGCTGGATGCAGCGAATGCCGAGCTTGTACGCCAGATTGATCGCTTTTTCCATGATGATGGCCGCCTGCTTGCGGATGGCCGGATCCTGCGAACCAAACGGAAAGCGGCGATGGGCGCTCAGGCACATGGAGTGCAGCGGTAAGCTGTGCTGCTCGCACAGGCGTCTGAGCCGATAGATTTCGCTATCTGACCAGTCGAGCCGTTGCAGTTTTTCATCTGATTCATCAATGGATATCTCGATGAAATCAAAGCCAAGCTCCTTGGCCGACAAAATTTTCTCTTGCCACTCCAGTGCAGAGGGCATGGCTTTTTCATAAAGGCCGAGGCGTAAGGCATGGTCAAAGTGGTGCATACAAGCTCCTGCATTCAGATAGGGAAATAGCGGTTCAATACCTCGAGGATCCCGCCCTCGTCGTTGCTCTCGCGGGTGACCCGGTTGGCCATCTGTTTGACCTCCTGCTCGGCATTGGCCATGGCGATGCCCATCCCTGCGAGGCAGAGCATGGAGGCGTCGTTGTGGTTGTCGCCGATGGCGACCAGTCGCGCCGGGCTGATCCCTTGCTGGTCCAGATAATCCTGCAGTCGCGCTCCCTTGCTGTTGCCGCGGCGGGCAAAATCAACCCGATTGGCCCATGACTGCTCGCCACTGAAGTGTTCGCGTACCCAGGGGTGATGTGAGAAGGCCTGAATGGCGGTGATCTCTCCCTCGGCCACGAACTTCCAGACATGGCTGCTGTTGGCCAGCTCATCTTCAAACGAGTCAACACTGGCTACCTGCGGCTGGATCGGCGGTGCAAAGCCGCTGGCCCACTGCTGCAGGGCCGCCACGTAGCGCACCGGCTGATGAGCGGAGTAGACCATGCGGTCAGTGACATACATGACGAGGTTGAGTCGGTGCTCCCTTGCCAGCGCGATAAAGCGTTGTGCCAGTTCATGGGGAATGGCGTTCTCTGCCAGCACGGCGCGCCGGTCGTAGTCGTAAACGTAGGTGCCGTTGCAGCAGATGATGGGAGTGGTCAGCCCCAGTTCGTGGTGATAGGGGTGGGCGGCTGTGTGGTGTCTGCCGGTGACCAGCATGACGGTGGCCTGCTCCTTGATCCTCATAATGGCCTCTTTGACGGCCGGCATGATGGTGTGAGCACTGGTCAGGGTGGTGCCATCGAGATCGAGGGCCAGGGCGTGATAGCGCATCGTCTGATCTTCTTGTTATCCGGTGAGGTGGGGGCAATAGAGGGGGTGATTGAGATGACGCCTTGCTGGCTCATCTCCATCACCCTCCCTCGTATTACCCGGCGTCTGACAGGTCGTGCTTACAGGAAAGATTTGTAAGGCAGCTCCGGCTCGTCGATGAAGATGTCATCGAACCCGCGCGGGTGCTGGTAGTGCAGCTTGCTCTGGTCGGTCGGGAAGGTGTATTTGCCACCGACTTGCCAGAAGAAGGGGCTGAAGCGATAGCCGAGGCGATCTTTTTTCATGTTCCAGAGCACTTCGATCTCGCGGGGATCGCTTTGGAAGTTGGCCCAGATATCGTGGTGGAACGGGATCACCACTTTGGTGTTGAGGGACTCCCCGGCCCGCAAGATGTCTGATGAGGTCATCTTGTCGGTCACGCCGCGCGGGTTCTCGCCATAAGAGAGCAGCGCCACATCTATCTGGTAGTCATTGCCATGCTTGGCGTAGTAGTTGGAGTAGTGAGAATCACCCGAGTGGTAGAGGTTGCCCCCGGATGTCTTGACCAGATAGTTCACTGCCCGATCATCCATGCCATCCAGAATGCTCTTGTCGGTGGAGGAGACCCCCGCCGGCAGGGTGACCAGCGCGGTACGGTCAAAGGCATCGAGTACCTGGATCACGATATCGCCCACCGGGATCTCGTCACCTACGCGGGCCACCACGCAACGCTCGGCAGGCACCCCCCAGCGCAACCAGAGGTCGACACAGGCTTTCGGGCCGATGAACTTCACATGCTCACCACAGTTTTGCAGCACGGCAGCCGCCACATTGACGTCGATATGGTCGGCATGATCGTGGGTAGCGAGCACTGCATCGATATCTTTAATCCCGAACGGATCGAGCACGAAAGGTGAGGTTCTCAGGTTGGGTTGCAGCTTGCGTACGCCCCCCATCCGCATCATCTGGTGCTGCTTGTTCATGTAGGGATTACCATGGGTTCGCTTGCCCGTGCCGCACCAGAAGTCGATGGAGATGTTGGTATTGCCGGCAGACTTCAGCCAGATACCGGTGCAACCCAGCCACCACATGGCGAAGGTATTCGGTTTGACCTCTTCCTGCTCAATCTCTTCATTCAGCCAGGTGCCCCACTCGGGGAAGGTGCTGAGGATCCACGATTCACGGGTGATTTCTTCAATCTTGCTCATCTCACATACCTTTCTGATTTGGATGGTTCACACAGTGGTGATTCATCGGGTGATGACATGACTTGCATGGTTGCGAGTCAGTGATTTGCTTTGATTGGTTATGACTATATTACTCACATTTGTGATTATCAATGATTGTGGTGATTGTTTTGTGAGATTAATTGCGGCATATCACAATCAAGAGGTGAGTACATTTTTAAGTGATTGTATTTATTGGGTTTACTTGTTTTTTGTCTATTTATAGGGATTCTTTGAATCCTTTTATGCAGCTTTGAGTGCCCTTTTAACCGAAGTTTTACATCCAGATGGTGGAAAAAAGAGATTCTCCCGACCTCGATCTTCATCACAATAAATCACGACGTGATTATGTATGATTATTTTGAATTTGATAGTGAGTGGTGGCAGTTGAATCTGCTCGCGGGGCGTCAGGTAAAGCAATGCCCATATGAATGGTGAGATGTCTGCACCAATCCAATAGCAATGAGTTGTCCTCATCTGGACGGAGCATAAATATGGAAACCCTCTACAACGCTTTTTACATCTTTTACAGTCAGGTGATGACCAAGGCACCCCTGCTGTTGGGGCTGGTGACCTGTATTGGCTACCTGTTGCTCAAGCAGGATGGCACGACGGTCGTCAAGGGCACCGTGAAGACCATCGTCGGTTTCATGCTGGTGCAGGTGGGCGCCAGTACGCTGGTGGCCGGTTTCAAGCCGGTGGTGGACAAGATTGCGGAATATCATCACCTCACCGGTTCAGTGATTGATCCCTACACCACCATGATGGCGACCATGGAAACCATGGGAGAGAACTACTCCTGGGTCGGATATGCGGTATTGCTGGCCCTCGCCCTCAATATTCTGCTGGTGTTGCTGCGGCGTTATACCGGGATCCGCACCATCATGCTGACCGGCCACATCATGTTTCAGCAGGTAGGTCTGATCGCGGTCTTCTATATGGTGATGGGGGCCTCGATGTGGGAAACCATCCTCTATTCCTCCGTCATCATGGCGCTCTATTGGGGGATCTCCTCCAACATCATGTTCAAGCCGACTCAGGAAGTGACAGGTGGGGCGGGGTTCTCCATCGGCCACCAGCAACAGGTTGCTTCCTGGATTGCCACCAAGGTGGCTCCGAAACTGGGCAATAAAGAAGAGAGCGTCGATCACCTGAAGCTGCCAAAGTGGCTGCACATCTTCCACGACAGCATCACGGCGACCGCCATCGTGATGACCATCTTCTTCGGTATCATCCTGCTCTCGTTTGGCCTTGATAATCTGCAACAGATGGCGGGTCAGACTCACTGGTCCATCTACATTCTCGAAACCGGTCTCAAGTTTGCGGTCGCCATTCAGGTCATCGTGGTGGGGGTGCGGATGTTCGTTGCCGAACTCTCCGAGGCCTTCAAGGGGATCTCCGAACGGGTCATTCCCAACGCCGTCCTGGCAATCGATTGCGCCGCTATCTACGCCTACTCGCCGAATGCCATGGTCTTTGGCTTCATGTGGGGGGCTATCGGTCAGTTCCTTGCTGTGCTTGCCCTGCTGGCATTCCAGGCGCCCATCATGATTATCCCGGGCTTCATTCCCATGTTCTTCTCCAACGCCACCATAGGGGTGTTCGCCAACCACTTTGGCGGCTGGCGCGCAGTGATGAAGATCTGCTTCGTGATGGGGATCATCGAGGTGCTGGGCTCTGCCTGGGCAATCCACCTGTTCGCGGTCAATGGCACCAGCTTCAATGGCTGGATGGGGATGGCTGACTGGGCGCTGGTGTTCCCGGTGATCATGCAGGGACTCTCCTTCTCTTCCCTGTTCTTCGTGGTATTGCTGGCCGGTGCCGGGCTTTATATGTACTTCGCTTCCCGCACCCTGCGGATGGAAGAGGATATGGCTGTCCCGAGTGCTGCCGTGGCAGAAGACGCGGCCGATCTGCCAGCCTCGCCAGTCGAGAGTGCCAAAGGGGGGCATGCAGTGCGGATCCTGGCGGTATGCGGCAACGGTCAGGGTTCCTCCATGATGATGAAGATGAAGATCGGCAAGTTTCTCGAACAGCGTGGCGTGCCCCATGTCATGGACTCCTGCGCCGTTGCTGATTACAAAACCAAGCTGCAGACCACCGACATCATCGTCTCTTCCAAGCATCTGGCCGGCGAGATGAGCCCCGGTGAGGGCAAATTCGTGCTGGGCGTGCAGAACATGCTCAACCCCAATTCGTTTGGTGATGAACTGCTGGGCATCATCAAGAACAACTTTGCAAATTAAGCCGATGATCCTCGCTGCACTCGGCAGCGGGCAAGGAGAACAAGATGAAATTCAAACAATCGCTGATGGAAAACAACTCTGTATTGCTCAACTCGGCCGCCAGCGACTGGCGCAGCGCCATCAAGCTGGGTACTGACATGCTGATCCGCTCCGGCGCCGTGGAGCCGCGTTACCACGATGCGATCATCGGCAGCATTGAAAAGATGGGGCCCTATATCGTGATTGCCCCCCAGTTCGCGATGCCCCATGCAAGGCCGGAGGATGGAGTCAATCGCACGGCGTTTGCACTGGTCACCCTGACTACGCCGGTGAAATTTGAAGGGGAAGAGGAGCCGGTGGACGTGCTGGTAACGCTGGCGGGCAGTACCTCGGATGAACACATGGAGGGACTGATGGAGGTGACTCAGGTGCTGGAGGATGAATGCAGCGAGAGCGGGATCAACCTCGACAAGCTGCGAGCGTGCCAGAGCACAGCAGATGTATTCAACGTCATTGATCAGGCGCTGGCGCAAGTGGTCTGAGGCACCCAACGCGGCCCCGCAAGGGGCCCAGGAGAACGAAATGTACAACTCATTGAAAGAGGCGGTATTGGAGGCCAACCTGCTGTTGCCCCGATACGGTCTGGTTACCCTGACTTGGGGCAATGTATCCCAGATTGATCGCAGCCTGGGCGTGGTGGCCATCAAGCCATCGGGGGTCTCTTACGACAATATGACTGTTGACGATATCGTGGTGGTTGATTTGGAAGGCCAGATCGTCGATGGGCATTTATCCCCGTCCAGTGATACCGCAACCCATCTGGTTTTATATAAAGCGTTTAAAGGTATTTCCGGTATTGTGCACACCCATTCCCGTCATGGCACTATTTGGGCGCAAGCAGGAATGGATATTCCCGCCTTGGGTACCACCCATGCCGATTATTTCTATGGCGATATTCCCTGCACCCGTCCGCTGACTGAAGATGAAATCCGCATTGATTATGAAAAAAATACCGGCAAGGTCATTGTCGAAGAATTTCAGCGACGGGATCTGGATCCGCAGGCCTTGCCTGGCGTGGTCATCACCGGTCATGCCCCCTTCTGTTGGGGCAAGAATGCGGTGGATGCGGTGCACAATGCGCTGGTGCTGGAGGAGGTCGCTACCATGGCGCTGGCAACCAGAGCGTTGAACCCGGCCATCCATATTACGCAGGAGTTGTCTGATAAACACTACTTCAGAAAGCATGGTGAGAATGCCTATTACGGCCAGTGTTAATTAGTTGGCCCATTATTTAAATTACCCATCTATCTATATTAGTGACATCAGGTTGCAGCCCTTTATCGACTTTAAATCAATGGGCCAATCAATTAAGCCAAGGTTTTAAATTGAGGAAATATAGTATGACCAAACCAATGTTACAGATTGCTCTGGATTCTACCGATCTTGCTACCGCCGTGGATATTGCCGATCGCGTTGCCGGTTATGTCGAGGTGATCGAGGTCGGCACTATTCTGGCCTTTGCGGAAGGCATGTCTGCGGTACGCACCATGCGCGAGCGTCATCCTGATCACATTATCGTGTGTGATATGAAGACCACAGATGGTGGTGCCATTCTGGCTCGCATGGCCTTCTCGGCCGGAGCTGACTGGATCACGGTATCGGCCGCCGCACATGTCGCTACCATTGCTGCATGCAAGAAAGTCGCGGACGAGTTTGGTGGGGAGATCCAGATAGAGATCTATGGCAACTGGACGCTGGATGATGCCAAACAGTGGGCCGATATGGGGATCACCCAGGCTATCTATCACCGCTCGCGGGATGCCGAGTTGGCCGGGGTCAGCTGGACGCAGGCTGATTTGAGCAAGATGCGGGCACTCTCCGAGCTGGGGCTGGAGCTGTCGATCACCGGCGGTATAGTGCCGGAAGATATCCACCTGTTTGAAGGGATTAGGGCCAAGACCTTTATCGCCGGACGGGCACTGGCATCGGAAAGCGGACAGGCAACCGCAGAAGCGTTGCGCCGAGAGATAAGCAAATATTGGTAACAGGAGCAGGTTATTAGCGGATAAAGGCCCCGGAAATACTCCGTGGCCTTGTCGCAGCAGGGGTTAGATCCGCCCCTGATAGCGCAGGGGGAAGCGGCCCTGACTGTCGGGCTGGCCGAGGAAGGGGAGCCCTTGCTGCATCTGTGGTGGCAGTGCCGGGCCCGGCTTCAGGGTGCCCTGGAACAGGTATTGGCCATTGGGTTGCAGCTCGAGGCGACCCATGGTCTGCACCGCATCGGAGCCCTGCTTGAGTTCGGCCACCAGCTTGGAGTCGAGGCAGGTGAGTTTCAGCTCGGGGTCGGCCAGATCCAGCTTGCCCGCCGGGGTATCGGCGCTGGCGTTGTACCAGTCGAGGTTGCCGTAGAGGTTGTCACACCAGGGGTTGCCCTGGGCAAATTGCTCCACTTTGAGCTGCAGCTGGCCGCTGACGGTGAGCGGGATCGGCAGGCGCATCGGCACCCGGCTCAGCAGCCAGGGGGCGGGGGCGTTGAGGGTCAGATCCCGGCCGAAGGCGGCGCCATTCCAGCCGACAACGCCCTGACCATTGAGGCCGTTGCGATCGCCAAAGCGAATGGCCACTTCGGGGGCGAAGCGCAGCAGCGACCAGCCGTTGAGATCCCAGCGCAGCTGGTTCACCGATTCGCTGGCATATTGCAGTCGGGTAATCTGGCCACTCCAGAGGGTGCCGCTCACCCCTTCCAGTTTCAGCAGGTTGGCAACGTTGGCAGGCAGCGGCAGATGGCGAGCCACCAGTGCCGCGGGCAGGGTGGCCAGCAGGAAGAGCAGATAGGCTGCCAGAAACAGGCTGGCAATCAGGATGCGTTTTTTCATTGTGGACGACTCAACTGCAAACGTCTGACCTTGACCAGACCCGGGGCCAGATCCTCGCGGGCGATCTCGATGATTTGAACCTGAATGCCGTGCTGCTCCACCAGCGTGGAGAGCCAGAGCAGCAAGTCATCGAACTGGACCGTGTCGATCCACACTTGCAGCTCCTGCGCCTGGGGTTGCAGCCGGGCAATCTTGATCTTGTGGTTGAAGGCGGTGCGGTTGACCACCCCTTCAAGGGTGCCGCTGGTATCGATCTGGCGACCCGAGCCACCCTGCATGGCCAGCACCTCTTCCCCCTTCTCCTTGAGCCAGGCGAGGGTCTGCTGCTGGTTTTGCACCTGCCGCTCCCGCTCTGCGATGCGGTTGGCGATGGGCTGCCAGACGCTCCAATAGAAGAGACCGACCAGCAGCAGAACGCCGCCTGCGACCACCAGCCGCTGTTCCCGTGCTGTGATGCCGTGCCACCAGCCCTGCAATTTTTCCATCATGATGATTTACCCTTGAGCACCAGTGCGCCCTCTACCTTGCCCTCGGTGCTGCGCACCTCGCCTTGCTGTACCTCGAATTGCTTGCCAGCCAGCTCGCGGAACCGCTCGATCTCGGCAAAGCCGGGAGCGGTCACCTGCAGCCTCAGCTCGCGGCGACTGGCATCAAAGCGCATCACCTGTGGTTTCAGACCGGGGACTTCGGCAAAGGTGGGGGCCAGCTCGGTGAGCATCAGCAGTACGCCGTTTTGCGGGGCTTGTCCCATCTGTTGCAGATGCTGGTTCATCTGGCTGCGTACGTTCACGATGCGGCTCTCACCCGGGAAGATGCGGGTATAGACGGCGCGGATCTCCGCTTTCAGCGCCTTGTCCTGCTCGGTGAGCTGATAGAGCTGTACCCCGCGCTGGCCGAGGGCCACCAGCAGCAACAGACCCGCGGTGATGACTACCTTGCGCCACTGCAACCAGTAGCGGGCATATTCGGTCTGCGGTCGGTAGGGGCCGATCAGCAGGTTGGCCCTGCAGGTGAGGGCCCCCTTGGCCAGCAGCAGCATGGGTAGCTCGGGCTCCGCCGCCAGCCAGTTGGCGGCGGCAATGGCGGGCACCGGGGTGTGGCTGTGGATGGTGACCGGCTCCGCTTCGGTTGCCAGCAAGATAGCCAGCAGCGGCTCGTCGGCTACGATCCCCTGACTGGGGCCCTGGCGTACCAGCCACTCGCTGCCGAGTTGCAGGGCTGACCAGCCATCCGCGGCCTGTGGCAGCGCCAGCACATCGGGCAGCAGTTGCAGGCTTTTGAGGCCAGCGGCATCGAGCCAGCCGAGCCACTCGCCCATCTTCTGCCGATCCACCGCCATCAGGTCGACCTGTTGCCCTTCGTGGGCCAGCACCACCAGATGGAGCTCGTCCACATCGGAGGCGATCTGCTCCTCCAGCAGGTAGGGGAGGGCCGCCGCCGACTGGCGGTTGTAGCGACCCGGCAGGGTGACGCGCCGGAAGATCAGATCGCTGCCCGGCACTAGCGTGACCACGGGGCGGCCACCGGCCCGCTCCTGCAGCTCGCCCAGAGCATCGGCCGAGGGCAGGGTGCCGGAGGCGATGATCTCCTGCTCCTGACCGGACCAGACCAGCCAGGCCACGGGTTGTTGTTTATTGGTCCCCAGTCGGATGACCAGACTTTCGCTCACGCATCTCTCTCCTGCGATACCGGTTTGCAAAGGGCGTTGTGCGCCCTGGCAACCGGTGCGCAGCCCGCAGGCTGCATCCAACATCTCTCGTACCCGCAGGCGATGGCCTGCAGGTGCGCTGTTTATTCGGCGCCGCTACTGAGCCGGCGCAGCATCACCAGTTTATTGTCCTTGCCCCGCTGGAACAGGGTTTCGAGCCAGGCCCGGTTGTCGCCGACCTCGGCCACGACTCGGGCTTCGAAGAAGTCGCTCTTGACCACCAGCGCCTCTTTCAGCCCTTTCACCGCATCGACCGGAGCGAGCATGTCTGTCATCAGCTTGCTCTCTTTCCACCCCTTCTGTGGCCGCTCGTTCAGTACTCGCTTGGCGTCATCCAGCCCGATAGTGCCCAGATAAAGGGCGACCAGCAGCTCGGGGCGCTGGGGGGCAAGGGTATTGATATTGATCTTCAACTTGTCGTTGGGCAGGGTGCAGACATAGGGGGCCAGCTTGGCATAGACCCTGGCCGTCACCCCGCGCACCGCCCTCAGCTCATCCTTGCCCAGCATCCACTGATTGGCGGTCAGATAGGGTGGCTTGAGCCCCTCGTAATAGGCGTCCTCTGCGCCAAGGCTGGAGACCAGCACCGTATCCTTGTCGGTCCAGTCACGGATGGCATCGGTGAGCTGGGCCGCCTCGTAATCATCCATCGCCAGCTGCTTGAGCAGTTCGCGAAACACCTGCACCGGATAGGGCTGCTGCGCCAGCTCCTCGCCGCTCCCCGCCTTGGAGGCCACGCTCAGGCTGTTGAGGTTGAAGCAGGATTGCAGGTCGGTCACCTCGCCTTTGAGCTGGCCATCGTCCACCGGAAATACAGTGTTCTTGCGGGCCCAGTTCTGGCTGAGGTTGACCACCTCGGGGTTGTCCTTGAAATCCTGCGTCAGCACCTTGCTCACCAGCGCCTCTGCCGAGAGGGCATACCACCATGCCTGTTTGCCTGTGGTGATGTTGGCGGTGCGGCGCAGCTCAAGCTGCAGGCGGCCGCTCATATTGCTGGCGATGATCACCATCACCGAGAGGATCAGCAGCACCACCAGCAGCGCCATGCCGCGCTGGCGACCGGGGGCGGCGAGATTAGCCCGCATTGGCGCCCCCTCCGTTCTGGTTGTCACCATTACCGCTATTGGTATTGCCGTTGCCGCCACTGTTCCCGTTGCTGTTGCTGCCACCCCCTTGGTCGGGGTTGCTGCTCTGGCTGTTCTCTTCGGCGCGCTGGCCACCGGCGCCAATCAGGAACTGACGGCGAATGGTGCCGTAATCTTCCAGATCCAGCTCTACCGCCAGCCCGTGGGGCAGCACGCTGCGCTGGCTCCACTCCTCTTTCCAGTTGCCCTTGTCGAAGAAGTAGAGGCGAAACGCCGTGACCCCCGTCAGCACCGGCTGGATGCGTGGCTCGGTACCGATCACCGGATCCGGATAGAGGTAGCTCAGGCGCTCCAGCTTCTGATCCTTGAGACGCCAGCCGACCCGCTGCAGATGGGAGCGGGGCAGCATGCCGTCCGGGTTGAGCCAGCCGCTGCGCATAAAGGCCATGCCCCAGTCATCGCTCTGCTGGCCGAACCGGGAGGCCGCCAGCAGCACCTTGTTGCTCTCCCCCTCAATGCGACCGCTGCGCGGCACCATCTGGGTGATGTCTCGCTCCAGCAGGGTGAAGGCGAGCTGCAATTCGTTGAGGCGAGCCTCCTTGCGCTTGGCCACCTCGTCACTGGTGAGCACCCCCTGCAGCACCTGATAGGCGCCCATGCTGAGAGTGGCGAAGATGGCGATCGCCACCAGCATTTCGAGCAGGGTAAAACCGGCGTGACGGACGGGGCGAGGCGTGCGGGCGGATAGCTGGGTCATCGGCTGATATAGGTCCGCATCATGGCGACCGGGTTCTCGGCCTTGGCCTCGGTACGCACTTCCATATCGAGCGCCCGGAAGTTGTTGTCGGCGGTGGCGACGCCGCGATAGCGCCAGTACCAGGTGCTGCCAGCCATCTGCTCATCCCCTTCCACCCAGCTGTCGCCGGGCCACTTGTTCTCGAGCTTCTGTTGCACCAGCTGATTTTCTACCACCCAGGTGGCGAGTGTCTTCTGCTCCAGATAGTTGAGGGCCGAGAGGTGTTCGCTGGCGGTTTTTATTACCGCGAGACCCGCGATGGCAAAGACTGCCAGTGCCACCATCACTTCGAGTAAGGTCATGCCCCGGGCGTTCATCGTGCCACCTGTTGAGGGTGTGGTTGGCACAGCAGTAGCGCCACCATGACTCCTTTCTCAAACAACGTCATGCCGCGAGCGTTCATTCGCTCACCTCTTCATCTTCATCGCCGGTGAGCAGGGTGAGGCGGCCGAACTCGTCCCCCTTGACGATGCGGGTGTAGCGGGCATCGTCATCCTGCTGGGTGAAGGTGAGCACGAACGGGCTCAGTTCGCCGCCCGGGAAGATCAGTAGCTGCGGCGTGCGCTCCTTCTCGTCGCGCTTCTGTTCGGTTTTCTCGTCGGAGTCCGGCTGCCAGCCAAAGCCTTCCAGCTCCAGCGCCAGCGTCATGTTCTCGGCCAGTTGCACCGGCCCCAGCTGCTTGTCGCCAGTCAGGGCCAGCCACTTGCGATCCTTGGCCTGACGCTGCATAAACTGCCAGCCGTTATCCTCGATGCGAATACCAACCAGCCGACCATCCATCACCGCATACTCCTGCGCCAGCTGCAGGGTCGCCATCAGGCGACGCGCCTGCTTGTCCAGCTCCCGATCCCCCCTGGCGCCACCCATGCTGAGGGTGACGGCGGTGGCCACCAGCCCCATCAGCATGGCGACCAGCAACACTTCCAGCAGGGTAAAGCCGGATTGGCGATGAAAGGAGAGAGACCGCTTCATGCAGTCAGCTCACAAGGAGTGCGGTGGCGGCACATCACTTATTGGAAATCCTTAAGGTTCCAGTTGCCGATGTCGTCATCGGTACCGGCTTCGCCATCCAGACCCATGGAGAAGATGTCGATCTTGCCGAACTGGCCCGGGCTCAGCAGCTGGTACGGGTTGCCCCAGGGATCTTGCGGCAGGCGCTTGATGTAGCCGCCATCGCGGTAGCTGCGCGGTGCCGGATCGATAGAAGGCTTGGTCACCAGCGCGTCCAGACCCTGTTCGGTGGTCGGGTAGCGGTTGTTGTCCAGCTTGTACATGTCGAGGGCGTTTTCCAGCGCCACGATATCGGAGACCGCTTTCTGCTGGTCAGCCTTCTCCTTGTTGCCCATCAGGTTGGGCACCACCAGACTGGCCAGAATGCCGAGGATCACGATGACCACCATGACTTCCAGCAGGGTAAAACCGGATTGACGACGTTTGTTCATGAGTTGCTCCGTAACGAATGAGATGGCATAGCCCATCAGAGAGTGATCACTGGGTGGGTTCGACGGGCCGCCAGCGGCGCCACCGAACACCGGAAAATTACATATTCACCATATTGTTGAGCTCGAGGATCGGCTGCAGGATCGACATCACGATAAACAGCACCACCCCGGCCATGGAGACCACCAGCATGGGTTCGAACACCCCGAGGGCGATATTGACCTGGGATTCAAACTCCCGATCCTGGTTGTCTGCCGCCCGCTCCAGCATGCTGTCGAGCTCGCCGCTCTGCTCGCCGGAGGCGATCATGTGCAGCATCATGGGCGGGAAAATCTTGGTCTCGGTCAGCGACTTGCGCAGACTGGTCCCCTCGCGCACCCGTTCGGCGGCCTCGAGAATGCGCATTCTGGCAAAGTCGTTGGAGAGCACTTCGCCGGAGATCTTCATCCCCTCCAGCAGCGGCACCGCGCTGGCGTTGAGGATGCTTAAAGTACGGGCGAAGCGGGCGGTGTTGAGACCGCGACTGACCCGGCCAATCACCGGCAGACCGAGCAGCACCTGATGCCAGCGTCGGCGGCGTTTTTCATCAGTGAGCCACCAGCGCCAGACAAAGCTGCCAAGGAAGATCAGCAGCAGGAACCAGAGGCCGTAGGCCTGCATCAGTTCGCTGGTGCCGATGAGAAAGCGGGTGGTGCCCGGCAGCTGCTGGCCCATGTGTTCAAACTGGGCCACCACCTTGGGTACCACGGCGGTAAGCAGGATCGAGATAACCCCGATGGCGACACAGGTGAGCACGATGGGGTAGATCATCGCCTGCAGCAGCTTGGTGCGCATATGCTGGCGCTGCTCGGTGTAGTCGGCGAGGCGGTTGAGCACTTTTTCCAGATGGCCCGATTTTTCACCGGCCGCCACCATGGAGCGAAACAGCTGGTCGAACACATGGGGAAAAGCCCCCAGCGAGTCGGCCAGCGAATAGCCTTCCACCACCTTGCTGCGCACGGTTGCCACCAGAGAGCGCAAGTGCGCCTTTTCGCACTGCTCGGCCACTGCCTTGAGTGCCTCTTCGATGGTGAGACCGGCGCCCACCAGAGTGGCCAGCTGGCGAGTGATAAGGGCCAGCTCGGCAGTGCTGGCACCGCGCCGAAACAGGGCGAAGCGGGTCGCTTCCCGTTTCGCCTTCTCGGTGGTCTCGTTCACCTCGAGGGGAGTGAGCCCCTGCTCGCGCAGCAACTGGCGTACCTGACGGGCGGAATCCCCCTCCATCACGCCGCTCTTGCTGCGCCCCTTGTTGTCGAGGGCCTTGTATTCGAATGCCGCCATCTCAATCTTCCCGGGTCACGCGCAGTACCTCTTCGAGGCTGGTCTGCCCCTTGAGAACCTTGTCGATGCCGTCACGGCGGATGCTGGGGGTGTGGCCGCGGATCAGCCGCTCAATGGCGAGCTCGCCGCTGGCGCTGTGAATGGCTTCTCGCACCGCTTCGTCGATCACCACCAGCTCGTGGATGCCGGTCCGGCCACGGTAGCCGGTGTGGTTGCACAGCTCGCACCCGACCGGACGCCACACCTGCTGATCGGGAGCCAGCTCGCTGCCCATGGCGAGGCGCTCCTGCTCGGTGATGGGGCGCGGGGCGCGGCAATCGGGGCAGAGGGTGCGCACCAGCCGCTGGGCCAGCACAGCCAAGAGCGACGAGGAGAGCAGGAAGGGCTCGATCCCCATGTCCCGCATCCGGGTGATGGCGCCGATGGCGGTGTTGGTGTGCAGGGTCGACATCACCAGGTGACCGGTCAGCGACGCCTGCACCGCAATCTGGGCGGTTTCCAGATCTCGAATTTCCCCCACCATCACCACATCCGGATCCTGACGCAGGATGGCGCGCAGGCCGCGGGCGAAGGTCATGTCCACCTTGGTGTTGACCTGGGTCTGGCCCACCCCTTCGAGGTCATATTCGATAGGGTCTTCCACCGTCAGGATGTTGCGATCCCGCGAGTTGATTTCTGACAGCGCCGCATAGAGGGTGGTGGATTTACCGGAGCCGGTCGGGCCGGTGACCAGAATAATGCCGTGGGGCTTGCGAATAAGCTCGCTGATGATGGTGCGGTTGGCCGCGGTCATCCCCAGTTGCTTGAGTTCGAGGCGCACGTTGTTCTTGTCGAGCAGACGCAGTACCACCCGCTCGCCGTAGCTGGACGGCATGGTGGATACCCGCACGTCGACGGCGCGGCCGCCGATACGCAACGAGATACGGCCATCCTGCGGTACCCGCTTCTCGGCGATATCCATCCGCGACATCACCTTGATCCGCGAGACCAGCAGTGATGCCAGCTTGCGATGGGGGCGCAGGATCTCCCGCAGCACCCCATCGATGCGAAAACGAATGACCAGTGCCCGCTCGAAGGTCTCGATATGGATATCGGAAGCCTCCTCCTTGATCGCTTCGCTCAGCATGGCGTTGATGAGACGAATGATGGGGGCGTCGTCATCGGCATCCAGCAGATCTTCGCTTTGCGGCAGCTCTTCGGCCAGGGCGAAGAAGTCCATCTCGTTGCCGAGATCTTCCATCAGCTGGCGCGCTTCGGAGGAGTCTCGCTGGTAGTGAGCCATCAGCAGCTCTTCGAAGGCCTCGTTGTCGAGCTGCTCCACCGCGAAGCTGCAACCCGCGACCCGCCGCACTTCCAGCAGGGCCTGCGGGGTGACGCCAGGGCGGCACTGCAGCACGGGGGCGCCGTCCCGCTCAATCAGGATCACCCCGAAATTGCGGGCAAAGACAAAGGGGAGCTCGGGCAGTGGCGCAGGCCCGACGCTTCCATCCAGATGGTAGGCACTCATCAGGGCTTACTCTGCACAAACGGGGTGGTGGTCTCGACAGTGCTTTGCTGTCTGCTCCGCATCTCGTTGATCTGCTTCTGGATCTCTTTTTGCAGCTCGGGCGACACCATCACATCCTGGCCATAGGCAGGCAATACCTGACGGGCGGGGGAGGTGAGATACCCCTCCTGCGAGGCGGCATTGAGCTGCTCGGCGCGGAACAGGGAGTACTTGTTGCTGGAGACACCGGTATAGACATCCGCATCACGCAAGATGGTCGGCCGGATAAAGACCATCAGGTTGCGCTTGGAGGTGGTGTTGGAGGTTGAGCGGAACAGGTAGCCCAGCACCGGGATATCGCCAAGCAAGGGCACCTTGGAGACCTGCTCCTTGGTCTGTTCGTCCATCAAACCGCCCAGCACCACGGTTTCGCCGCTTTTGACCAGCACCGCATTCTTGACGGTACGGGTATCGAAGGTGGGGCCAAGGTTGGCGGTACCGGTCGCCTGGGTCTGGGCGACGCTGGAGACCTCCTGCTCGATATTGAGCAGCACCGAATCCCCTTCGTTGATCTGCGGGGTCACCACCAGCTTGGTGCCCACCGTCTTGCGCTCGATGGTGTTGAACACCTGATCGCTGGTGGTGGAGCTTTGCGAACCGCTCTGGACCGGGACCTCCTGACCGACGTTGAAGGAGGCCTCCTTGTTGTCCATGGTGACGATACTCGGGGTGGAGAGAATATCGTTCTTGGTATTGGAGGCCAGCGCCGTGGCCAGCATGGCCCAGTCGCCGTGATAGAAGCCGGCGGCCATGCCGTTGAACTCTTTCAGCAGGCCGGCAGCGGTGTCGGTCTTGCCATTCTGGTAATCCTTGCCCGCCGCGATGGCGCTGCCGAGGGGCAGACCTGAGTTGGTGAACTGGGTACCACCGCCGTTGGCATTGCCCCACTGGACGCCAAGGGTGAGGCCGTCGCCATCCTGCATCTCGACGATGATCGCCTCCACCAGCACCTGGGCGCGGCGGATATCGAGCTTGGCCACCACCTGCTCCAGTTCGGACATCACGTCCGGCTGGGCGGTGATGACAAGCGCATTGGTGGTCTCGTCGGCTGAGATGGCCAGCTTGCCTCCGCCGATGCTGGCGCCACCTGTGGTTGCGCCGCCGCCCTTCTTGTCGGCCTCGATGCTGGAGCTAACCCCCTTGAGCACTTCGACCATGTCTTTGGCCTTGCCATATTTGAGGTAGAAGACCCGGGTGTTGCCCTGGCTTTGCAGGTCGCGGTCGAGCTGGCGCACCATCTGGATGATGCGGGCGCGCGCTTTCGGCTCACCACTCACCACCACAGAGTTGGTGCGCTCGTCGGCCACCACCTTGGGGGAGAGCAGCAGGGAGGCGGTGCCGCCCTGCGGGTTGCCATCCTTGTTGAGGTTGGTTACCAGCCGCACCATTTCACCCGCCGAGGCGAACTTGAGCTTGATGATGTCCACATCCTGATCGCCGGCGCGGTCGACCCGGTTCACCACCTCTACCAGACGATTGACCACGGCGGCGCGGCCGGTGATCAGCAGCACGTTGGAGGGCTCGTAGTGCACCACGTTGCCACCACCGGCGTTGTCGTTGAGCTGGCGCAGCAACGGCGCCAGTTCACGGACCGAGACGTTGCGCACCGGCACTACCCGGGTCACCATCTCGTCGCCGGAGCCCGGGTTGCTGCCATCCACCACCGGAATGGCGGAGGTCTTGGCATCCCGCGAGCGCAGCACCTTGAGCACCCCGTTGTCCATCGGTACCACGGCAAAGCCGTAGACGTCGAGCACGCTCAGGAAGAACTGGTAGTACTGATCCTCATTGAGCAGGTCGTAGCTGCGCACGTTGATCTTGCCGCGCACCGAGGGCTCTATGATGATGGTTTTATTGAGGTTCTTGCCCACCGTATTGATGAACTCTTCAATGTCGGCGTTCTTGAAACTGGCAGAGTATTCGGTGGCCCAAGCTGAGCCCGCCATCATCAGTGCCGCTGCGATAGTGGCCAGACGCCAGCTTTTCCCTTTAGTGGTCATTATTGGTACGACTCCAAATCATTATTCTGACAAGCGCACAAAGATGTCGAACTGTTCGCCCTGTCGCTCGACGGTCACTGTCATTTCCGTTGCGCCAGCCATCTGCTGCATCGCCTGCATGGCTTGCATGTTGTCCCGTAAATCCAGCCCGTTGATGCTGATGGCCAGGTCATTGGCCTGCAGCCCGCTCTGGTTGAAAAACTCAGGATTGCTGCCCGGATTGAGGCGATAGCCGGTCATGCGGCCATCCACCTGAACCGGTGAAATATTGAGGTAATCGGTGATCTTGCCCGGATCGGCCATCAGCTCGCTGCGCAGGGAGCCAAGGGGGGCGGAGTTGGTCTGCGGCAGCGGCTTGCCATACTCCTCGCCATCCAGCATCAGGGTCTCGTCACGGCCATCCCGCTCGATGATCACCCGATCCGGATAGACCTGCCGGATCCGCGCCTGGGTGCCGTCAATCATGTCACCGACCCCGTAGGAGTTCTGGATGCCGGACATGGCGATGATGGCGATGGATTTGGCGGGATCCGAGCTGGCCAGCACCCCGTTGAGCTGGGCATTGAGCTGGGTACGCGGCGCATTGGCGGCCACGGCGGCTTTGGCTTGCGCCTTGGGGATCGCCTTGCCAAACAGCGCCAGTCGGCTTACCTCGCCCAGTTCAAGGCGCGGGTTGCTCTGGCCGCTGACCGCTACGGCGGAGGGTTGCCACGGTTGGCTGGTTTGCGGGTTTGCCAGGGTGAGCAGACGCCAGGTGAGGGCGGCGCTCTGCTGGGCCAGTATGATCAGCAGCGCCAGAAAGGCCACCTGGGTGACTCTGGTCATGGGAAGCCGCCGGCACTGGGCCAGCAGCATGGTCAAGATGTCATCCCTGAATCGTAATGTCATATTAATCAACAAATTCCAGGTTCTGGTGCGGCTGCGTATTGTGTACGGCCAGTTGCTGTGACACAACGGGTCGGGGCGCGCCAAACCCTAAAAATGGATATTTCATCACACCGTAAACCTTTGAATGCTCACAAAAGTGGCACTCAGGTGAGGTGCATCCTGCTTGCCAGCGAACATCAGGGTACGGTACGTACTCACCCTCGCCAATCCTGCAGCGCCTTGAGGGTCACGCTCTGTCCGGCGACCTGCAGCACTATGTATTGCTGGTCGATGGTAGCGAGCACGACTCCCGGGGCGATTTCGCTCCCCTCCCGGTATTCCCGGCCATTGAGCACCACGGCCCGCTTGGCGGGGTTGGAGGAGAATACATGAGAGCCATAGCTCAGTTGCGGTACCTGCTGGCGCACCGATTGGGGTGCCGAGCCCAGCGCCATCAACTGGGCCGGTTGCACGTTGTTCTGGCCGGTGGGGTGTGGCGTCTCCTGCAATGGGGTTTCATTGAGGGCTTTCATCAGCTGCTCGGCCAGACTCAGCGCGGGGGTATTCCCCTGACTGGTCCCCTCGTTTTTGGCCACTGCTCTGGGTTGGACCACCGGCTCCGGCAGGGGCGGGGGCAGTGGACGGGTCACCATTGCCTTGGGTTCGACCCGCACGAAGGGCGGGGTGATCACCTCTTTCACCTCTACCTTCTCTTCGATGGGGCGTAGGTGGAGCAGATGCCAGCCATAGTTGGCGCCCGCCCCCAGCAGTAGGGCCAGGGGGGCCAGCAACCAGCCGATGCGGCGTGGGTTGCGCTCCTCTTCCCGGGGCATGGGCAAGCCCATGGCCGGAATATGGGCGGAGAGTTGCGGTTGCTGCGCACGGCGCAGCGCCTTGAGCAGGGTAGACATCAGGAGGCCTCCTCCAGTCTGGGCATGGGTTCACCGGAGAGGGCGTTGAGACGCAGCAGAGTGTTGCTGCCCGCGATGCCATCAGGGGTCAGCCCCTGATCTCGCTGGAACTGCTGCAGCTTGTTCTTGAGCTCGCCATCGAAACGGCGCACCTTGCGCTCGGGTTGTTGCAACGCACGGCTCAGGGCGTTGTCGAGCCACTGGATCTGGGTCTGACCGGCATTGCTGGCGATCAGGCTCACGCCCCCTTTGGGCATACGCCAGAGCAGGGTGTAGCTGCCGCCCCAGTTGTCGCTGAGCCACTGGCGATCCACTTGCCAGCTCTGGTCACCTATCATCAGGCTGGCCTTGCCCGGCCCCAGATTGACCAGGGTCGCATAATAGAGGCCGCCAGTCTGGTCAGTGAGCGTGATCATGGCGGGATACTGCAGGGCGCGCAGCTCGTCGAGGCTTGCCTCTCCCTCCTGACAGCGCAGACCGGCACGGGGCGCGTTATCGCAGGTTGCCTCGAACGGTTCTGGTTCATAACCCCAGACCCGATAGAGATTCTGCATGGCGCTGTCGGAGTCGATGGCCTGATTGATTGCCTCGGTCAGCTGCTCCTGCTGCTCGGCGGTCTCGTCGATGGTGACCGGCACCTCGACCTTGACTACCGGACGGGTGGGGAACACGCCGAAAAATTGCCAGCCCCACCAGCCTGTGGCCACCAGCAGGGCGCCTGCCAGCATCACCATCAGACCGGAGACCCAGCTTCCTTCGTCCCGCACGCCATTGACCTCGAAGGCGGCCTGGCTGATATCGCGGTGGACAATCTTGTAGCTGCCACGGGCGAAGGCGGCGATCAGGGCGCGGTCGCAGATGAGATTGATGAAACGGGGGATGCCGCCACTCAGGCGATGGAGCGTCTTGATGGCGCGCGGGGTGAAGATGGGTTGCACACACCCCGCCACTTGCAGCCGGAAGCGGATGTAAGCATCCACATCGCTGTGGGAGAGCGGCAGCAGGTGATAGCGGGCGGTAATGCGCTGGGCCAGCTGGCGCAGCAGGGGTTGGCGCAGCATCTCTTGCAGCTCTGGCTGACCGATCAGCACCACCTGCAGCAGTTTTCGTTCGTCGGTTTCGAGGTTGGTGAGCAGACGCAGCTGCTCCAGCACGCCGGGCTGCAGGTGCTGCGCCTCATCCACCAGTACCACGCTGCGCTTGCCTGCCGCCAGGTTGGCCAGCAGGTGATCGCGAATAAGGTCGAATAGCCGCTTGATCCCGGCATCTTCGAGATAGGTGAGTTGAAACTCGTCACAGATGGCGGCCAGCAGATCCCGTTCGGTCAGAGAGGGGTTGAGGATATAGGCGATCTCGGTCTCGGCGGGGAGCTGTTGCAGCAGGCAGCGGGAGACGGTGGTTTTGCCGGTGCCCACTTCGCCGGTCAGCAGCACAAAGCCGCCGCCATCCTGCAATCCATAGTTGAGATGAGCAAGGGCTTCGCCGTGGCGCTCGCTCATATAGAGGTACTTGGGATTGGGCGAGATGGAAAACGGGTGTTCCGAAAGGCCGAAGAACTGTGTGTACATGAGGGTATTCTTTTGTAGCCGACGACAGATGAAAAATGTCTCCGGATGATAGCAAACCTCGCTTTCATTGGAAGCCATCATTGGTGCCGGAGGGCAAATTGCGGCCTTTTCCTGCCATCTTGTGATCCCGGTTGCGTCATTGGCACGAATCCGGATCACAAAATGACAAAAAACAGCTGTAAATAAAGGGAAATATCAATATGGGCGCGGCGTGGCAAAGGCCGTCAGCATGGTGCTGAATCGGCGATGGTCAGACTTGTTTGTGTACACTTTATGACACCGGTTGCCCTGTCAGCCATCAGGGCAAGCTGGTCAGCATGTAATTGCTCAGTGGTGATCCTGAAACTGCGCGGCAATCTCCCTGAACTGCGCTTCGCAGGCGAGAAACGCCGCGACAATGCCGGGATCAAAATGGCTGCCGCTCCCCTTCACGATGATCTCCTTCGCTTCCTCATGGCTGAAAGCAGGTTTGTAGACCCGTTTCGAGATGAGAGCATCGTAGACATCCGCTACCGCCATCAAGCGCCCGGAGAGGGGAATCGCCTCACCCGCCAGCCCAGCCGGATAGCCGCTGCCATCCCACTTTTCGTGGTGGGTGAGGGAGATCTCCCGGGCCAGTCGCAAGAAGGAGTTGGAGCCCAGCTGCGCCTCGGCACTCGCCAGCGCATCGGCGCCGATCTGCGGGTGGCGCTTCATGATGGCGAACTCCTCGTCGGTCAGCTTGCCCGGTTTGAGCAGGATGGCATCGGGAATGCCCACCTTGCCCACATCGTGCAGAGGGGCCGACTTGAACAGCAGGTCGATGGTGGCATCATCGAGCGGATAGCGATCCCAATCGCTGCGACTGAGGTATTGCGCCAGCGCCTTGACGTAGTGCTGGGTGCGAATGATATGGGCGCCGGTCTCGTTGTCCCGGGTCTCCGCCAGCGAGGCGAGGCCGAGGATGGCCACGTCGCGGGTCAGGTTGAGCTCGTCGCTGCGGGATTTCAGCTCGCCGATCATCTGATTGGTGCTGGCGGCGATAAGGCCGAACTCGTCATCCCGGGTGACCGGCACCCGGGCGTCGAAGTCACCACACTGCACTCTGGCCATGGTGCGGGTCTGCTGGCGCAGGGATAGGCCGAGATTGCGACCATAACCGTGAATAATGAGGGCGAGATAGCAGAAGGTCACCGTCATCACGAAGGCGATCTCCCACAGGATGTAGTGCTGGGCATCGACCCTCGGCAGGCTGCGCTCCACCGTCACCAGCCACTCCAGATCCTTGTTGAACAGCAAGAAGAAGACGCCCCCCAGCAGGGTGAGGGTCGCCAGGGTAAAGAGGGTGAACTTGCGTGGCAGCGGCATGGCCAGCGGGTGGCTCAGTGCCAGGCTCTGCTCGGCTTGCCGTGTTCTGGCCCGATTCCAATCCCGCTCCAGGGTCAGGTCGGCCGCCACCAGAAAGCCGAGGGTAGTCATCCCCAGCAGCACCTTGAGGTGACTCTCCAGCGGAAAGTCGTGGGCCAGGGCGTTGTAGCCCGAGAGCAGCAGCGCTCCCAGCAGGTAGAAACCCACCTCCAGTCCAAACCCGTCCAGCCCGTTGCGCGGCAGGGGCCGCCTTGAGAGCAGCCAATTACGCACGGCGAACATGATGGCGAACGTCACCAGGGTCGGCCCCAGCAACTGGGGCAGGGTGAGACTCTCGAGAAACGGGCAAACCTGCCAGCCATAGAGACAAAATAGTGACAGGGTTACCCCGTAGTGCAGGGCGCAGCGCCCCGTGATCCTCTGCATATTCCCACCCATGTTGCTGGTTATTGTTATGTCGGCGGGAGGCCCGCCATTACAGGCGCCGTAGCAGCAGGCTACCGATGGAGTAGCCAGCGCCAAAGGAGCACAGTACGCCGCGAGCCCCCGCAGGAAGGTCGCGATTGTACAGATGAAACGCGATGATGGAACCCGCCGAGCTGGTATTACCATAGCTATCAAGAATGACCGGCGCCTCCTGCTGGCTGGCATCGTGGCCCAGCAGCTTGCGACCGATGAACTGGTTCATGGTGAGGTTGGCCTGATGGAGCCAGAGCCGGTTCAGGCTCTCGGCAGGCCAGCCCTGCTCGTCGAGCTGGTTGGCAATCTGGTCGCACACCAGTGGCAACACCTCCTTGAATACCTTGCGCCCCTGCTGGCGAAACAGCTTGTCGTCGCCGTAGCGGGTGCGCGGGCTCAGCCGGTTCAGAAAGCCGAAGTTGTTGCGGATGTTGTTGGAGTACTGGGTCACCAGCTTGCTGGCTACCAGTTGCCACGGATTGGCCACCTTGCAATCTTCCGCTCGTTCCAGCAGCACCGCGGTGCAGGCGTCGCCGAAGATAAAGTGGCTATCACGATCGCGAAAATTGAGATGCCCCGAGCAGATCTCCGGATTAACCACCAGCGCCACGTTGGCGGTGCCTGCCGCCAGCATGTCAGCGGCTGTCTTGATGCCGAAGGTGGCAGACGAGCAGGCCACGTTCATATCAAAGGCCATGCCGCTCGCCCCGAGATAGTGCTGCAGCTCGATGGCCAGCGCTGGGTAGGGGCGCGGCATGTTGGAGGCGGCCACGATCACCAAATCGATCTCGCCGGGCTCGCGACCGGCGGCGATCAGCGCCTGCTCGGCGGCAGCCACCGCCATCTCCACCATGATGGAGGGCATCTCATCGGGCCGCTCCGCCAGCAGCGGTTGCATGATGTCGGGGTTGAGTACCCCTTCGCGGCTCACCAGATAACGGCTCTTGATGCCGGACGCCTTCTCGATGAACTCGCAGCTGGAGTGCTGCTTGGCGGGGAGCTGGCCGGCGTCGATGGCGGAGGCGTTCTCCTCGTTGTAGAGATCCACATACTGGTTGAAGGCGGCCACCAGCTCTTCATTGCTGACGGCAAAGGGTGGGGTATAGAGGCCTGAGCCACTGATCACTATAGAGGTCATCTTTGCTCCTCGCCGGGTGCGTTCCCGGCTTGTCGGTTTATAGGGTAGAGAGGGTTACAGCTGGTCGATCGCCGCAGCGAGACCCGCCAGGGTCAGCGGATGCATCCGTCCGCCAACCACGTCATTCATCAGTTTGATGGAGGGATGCCAGAGCCACTCCCGGCGTGGGGTGGGGTTGATCCACACCAGTTTGGGAAAGTGCTGCTGCAAGCGGGTAAGCCACACCTGACCCGACTCCTCGTTCCACTGCTCGACACTGCCGCCCGGCCAGGTGATCTCGTAGGGGCCCATGGTGGCATCCCCCACCAGGATCACCCGGTAGTCGCTGCCGTAGGTGCGCAGCAGCCGCAGGGTATCGAACCGCTCCTCAAAGCGGCGCTCGTTATCCTTCCAGACGAAGTCGTAGAGGCAGTTGTGAAAATAGAAGTACTCCAGATGCTTGAACTCGTGGCGCAACGCAGAGAAGAGACGCTGCACCTCGGCAACGTGGGCATCCATGGATCCTCCCACATCGAAAAAGACCAACAGCTTGACCCCGTTGTGGCGCTCGGGCCGCAGCTTCACATCGAGCCAGCCCTGGCGGGCAGAACTTTTTATGGTGTCGTCGAGATCCAGCTCGTCGGGATTGCCTTTGCGCACCCAGCGTCTGAGTTTGCGCAGTGCCAGCTGGATGGCGCGCTGGCCGAGCGGTGAGTCGTCGCTGAAGTTGCGATAGTGACGGGCCTCCCACACCTTGGCCGCCTTGCCATGCTGGCCCTCTCCTCCCATGCGGATCCCTTCCGGGTGAAAACCGCCGTGGCCAAACGGGCTGCTGCCACCGGTTCCTACCCACTTGTTGCCGCCGGCGTGGCGCTCTTTCTGCTCGTTCAGCCGCTGATTAAGGGTTTCCAGCAGCTTGTCGAGTCCGCCGAGGGATTTGAGCAGCGCCTTCTCCTCTGGGCTCAACAGTCGCTCGAACTCCTTGCGCAGCCACTCCTCGGGCAGGCTTTCCGGCAGCAGGGGGATGGCGTCCAGCCCCTCATAGTATTCGGCGAAGGCGCGATCGAAGCGATCGTAGTGGGCCTCGTCTTTTACCAGCAGGCAGCGGGAGAGCTGGTAGAACTCGTCCATATCGACAGCGACCAACCGGGCTGCCAGTGCGGCGTGCAAGTCCAGCAGCTCGCGCAGGCTGCAGGGGAGCTTGTGGCGGCGCAGGTGGGTAAAAAAGTCGATCAGCATGGGTCAGTTGCCGCGCCGGGCCAGAAAGGCGAGCTTCTCGAAGAGATGCAGGTCCTGCTCGGTCTTGAGCAGGGCGCCATATAGCGCGGGCACCAGCTTGCCTGGCTCGCGGGCACGCATTGCCTCGGGGGCGATATCGTCGGCCAAGAGCAGGCGGATCCAGTCCAGTAGCTCCGAGGTAGAGGGCTTCTTGCGTAGCCCCTCTACCTCGCGCAGCTCGAAGAAGAGATCCATCGCCTCGCCAAGCAGGCTCTCCTTGGGGTCGGGGTAGTGGAGTTTGACGATGGCCTGCATCTCGGCCTTGTCGGGGAAGCGGATGTAGTGGAAGAAACAGCGGCGCAGGAAGGCATCCGGCAGCTCTTTTTCGTTGTTGGAGGTGATGATGACCACCGGCCGCTGGCGCGCCTTGACTCGTTCGCCGGTCTCGTAGACGTCGAACTCCATCCGATCCAGCTCCAGCAGCAGATCGTTGGGGAATTCGATGTCGGCCTTGTCGATCTCGTCGATCAGCAGCACAGGTCGCTGCTCGGCGCTGAAGGCCTGCCACAACTTGCCTTTACGAATGTAGTGACTGATATCGGCCACTCTGGGGTCGCCGAGCTGGGAGTCGCGCAGCCGGGCCACTGCATCATATTCGTAGAGTCCCTGTTGAGCCTTGGTGGTGGACTTGATATGCCAGGCAATGAGATCGGTGCCGAGATTGTCGGCGACCGCTTCTGCCAGCACCGTCTTGCCGGTGCCCGGCTCCCCTTTGATCAGCAGCGGTTTTTCGAGGGTGATGGCGGCATTGACAGCCATCTTCAATGCATCGGAGGCGAGATACTGGCTGCTTCCTGAAAATCCCATAACGTCGGTTCCTTTGACGATTGGCTCCCGGAGTCAGGGGCCAGAGAGAATAAGCTCTATATGTTGTAATACCATATGGTTATAACGAATAGTCACTTCTCATTCAGAAACCACAGGGTAATCTTGTTTCATCGTCGTAACAAACACAGGGATAGCACCATGAGCAAAATATTTGAGGACAACAGCCAGACTATCGGTCACACCCCGCTGGTTCGTCTCAACCGTGTTACCAAAGGCCGCGTGCTGGCCAAGATCGAGAGCCGTAATCCCAGCTTCAGCGTCAAGTGCCGGATCGGCGCCAACCTGATCTGGGATGCCGAGAAGCGCGGCATCCTGACCAAGGGTAAGGAGATCATCGAGCCCACCAGCGGCAACACGGGTATTGCTCTGGCCTTTGTCGCGGCAGCTCGCGGCTATCCCATCACCCTGACCATGCCGGCCACCATGAGCCTGGAGCGCCGCAAGCTGCTCAAGGCGCTCGGTGCCAATCTGGTGCTGACCGAAGGGCCCCTCGGCATGAAGGGGGCCATTGCCAAGGCCAACGAGATCCTCGAGTCCGAGCCGGGCAAGTATGTGTTGCTGCAACAGTTTGAAAACCCGGCCAACCCGGAGATCCACGAAAAGACCACCGGCCCCGAGATTTGGGATGCCACTGACGGCGAAGTGGATGTGTTCGTAGCCGGGGTCGGTACCGGCGGCACCATTACCGGTGTCTCCCGCTACCTGAAGAAGACCCAGGGCAAGGCGGTGGTCTCTGTCGCGGTCGAACCGGCGGAGTCGCCGGTTATCAGCCAGAAGCTGGCCGGGGAAGAGATCAAACCGGGCCCCCACAAGATCCAGGGGATCGGTGCCGGCTTTATCCCGGGCAACCTGGACCTCTCCCTCATCGATCGGGTGGAGAAGGTGACCAGCGATGAAGCCATCGAGATGGCTCGCCGCCTGATGGAGGAGGAGGGGATCTTGGCCGGTATCAGCTCCGGTGCTGCGGTGGTGGCTGCCAGCCGTCTGGCCGAGCTGCCGGAATTTGCGGGCAAAACCATAGTGGTCATCCTGCCGAGCGCGGCGGAGCGTTACCTCTCCAGCGCCCTGTTTGCCGGGGTGTTCAGCGAGCAGGAGCTGCAGCAGTAACTGATCGGAATCTTTCAAAACAGCGGCGCTCCCAGGAGCGCCGCTTCTTTATGGGCTAGACTCAACCCCTGTTAGTGTCACTTGATCCTTATTTTTTGGGGTAAAATAACAAGTTCCGGAGTGAGAAAAAAAGCAGACATTCCGCTCTAAATCTCATATCCTGTGCGGCGTCACGCGGTGTTTGCTGACTGGGTATCACAAAGTAACAAAGTGTTATTTTTCGTTATAAAATAATTTCAGGCCAGTCCTGATGCGGCTTGTAGCCCAATAACTGAAAATTGCCAACCAGCGCGCCGATTACTGCACAGAAACTTGACCTGGATTAAACCATTGCGGGTCTGCTTTCGTTACTTTACAACATATCCATACTGACACGGTGGGTCAGGTTGCTTCAAAAACGACCAATCCACCAAAAAATATCAATAATATGGGGTGAAACCATGTACGAGAAGTCTGTTGTTATTACTGCTGAAAACGGCCTGCACACCCGTCCGGCAGCTCAGTTCGTGAAAGAAGCCAAAGAATTCCAAAGCGAGATCACTGTGGTCTCCGGTGGCAAGTCCGCCAGCGCCAAGAGCCTGTTCAAGCTGCAGACCCTGGGCCTGACCAAGGGTACCAACGTAACTATCCAGGCTGACGGCCCAGATGCTCAGCAAGCTGTTGAGAAGCTGGTTGCCCTGATGGACGAGCTGGAGTAATCCAGCTTTAGATTCCTCCCCCACAGTCGTTTTAATAGGAAGGATTATGATATCTGGCATTCTTGCGTCCCCCGGTATCGCATTCGGTAAGGCGCTTCTTCTGAAAGAAGATGAAATCGTTATCAATCAGGGCAAAATCTCTGCTGACCAGATTGATGCCGAGATCAACCGTTTCCTCGAAGCTCGTACCAAGTCAGCTACCCAGCTGGAAGCCATCAAAGAGATGGCCGGTCGCACCTTCGGTGAGGAAAAAGAGGCCATCTTCGAAGGCCACATCATGCTGCTCGAAGATGAGGAGCTGGAAGGGGATATCAAATCCTTCATCAAAGAGAACAAGGCTTCCGCTGACAAAGCCATCTATGAGGTGATCGAACAGTACGCCAAGATGATGGCCGAGCTGGATGACCCTTATCTGCGCGAACGCGCTACCGACTTCCGTGACATCGGTACCCGTCTGGTCAAGAACGTACTGGGCATCGCCGTTGTCAACTTGAGCACCATCGACGAAGAGGTGATCCTGGTCGCCAAAGACCTGACCCCGTCTGAAACCGCTCAGATCAACCTGAAATATGTGCTGGGTTTCGTCACCGACATCGGTGGCCGTACCTCTCACACCTCCATCATGGCCCGCTCCCTGGAGCTGCCGGCCGTGGTAGGCACCAACGACATCACCGAGCGCGTCAAGAACGGTGACATGCTGGTGCTGGATGCGATCAACAACCAGATCATCATCAATCCGACTGCTGAACAGCTGACCGAAGCCAAGAAGTTCCAGGCTCAGTTCCAGGCCGAGAAAGATGAGCTGGCCAAGCTGAAAGATCTGCCTGCCATCACGCTGGATGGTCACCAGGTCGAAGTGTGCGCCAACATCGGTACCGTCAAGGATACCGAAGGTGCTATCCGCAATGGCGCCGAAGGCGTGGGTCTGTACCGTACCGAGTTCCTGTTTATGGACCGTGACGCGCTGCCGACCGAAGACGAGCAGTTCAAAGCCTACAAAGAAGTGGCCGAAGCGATGCCGGATCAGCCGATCATCGTGCGTACCATGGACATTGGCGGCGACAAAGAGCTGCCGTACATGAATTTCCCGAAAGAGATGAACCCCTTCCTGGGCTGGCGTGCCGTGCGTATTTTCTTCGACCGCGAAGACATCATGCACGCTCAGCTGCGGGCCATTCTGCGCGCCTCTGCCTTCGGCAAACTGCGCATCATGTTCCCGATGATCATCTCTGTCGAAGAGTTCCGTAGCCTGAAAGCTACCGTAGAGACGCTGAAGGCCGAACTGCGTGCCGAAGGCAAAGCCTTTGATGAATCCATCGAAGTGGGTATCATGATCGAGACCCCGGCCGCTGCCGTGATGGCTCATCATCTGGCCAAGGAAGTGGATTTCTTCAGTATCGGTACCAACGACCTGACCCAGTACACCCTGGCTGTCGATCGTGGTAACGAGATGATCTCCGCCATGTACAACCCGCTGTCACCCTCCGTCCTGACCCTGATCAAGATGGTTATCGATGCGTCCCACGCCGAAGGCAAGTGGACCGGTATGTGTGGTGAACTGGCTGGTGACGAGCGCGCTACCCTGCTGCTGCTGGGTATGGGTCTGGATGAGTTCTCCATGAGCGCCATCTCTGTACCGCGTATCAAGAAGCTTATCCGCAACACCAACTTCGAAGATGTGAAGGCAATGGCTGATCAAGCACTGAGCTTTGCCACCGCCGCTGAAATCGAAGCGTGCGTAGATAACTTTATTAAGCAGAAGGCAGTCTGCTAAGATCGGCTGCAAACAGCGACAAATCATCTCTAGGAGCTTTATATGGGTCTGTTTGATAAACTGAAGAAACTGGTTTCCGACGATAGCTCTGACACCGGCGGCATCGAAATCTTTGCTCCGCTGTCTGGCGAAATCGTGCCGATCGAAGATGTGCCTGACGTTGTCTTCGCCGAGAAGATCGTTGGTGACGGTATCGCCATCAAGCCGGCTGGCAACAAGATGGTTGCGCCGTGCGATGGCACCATCGGCAAGATTTTCGAGACCAACCACGCGTTCTCTCTGGAATCCGACTCCGGTATCGAGCTGTTCGTTCACTTCGGTATCGACACCGTTGAACTGAAAGGCGAAGGCTTCAAGCGTATCGCTCAGGAAGGCCAGCAGGTCAAGCGCGGCGACACCATCATCGAGTTCGATCTGGCCGTTCTGGAAGCGAAAGCCAAGTCTACCCTGACTCCGGTTGTCATCTCCAACATGGACGAGATCAAAGAGCTGATCAAAATGACTGGTGCCGTGACTGTGGGCGAGACCCCGGTTATCCGTATCAAGAAGTAATGCCCGGCTGGCTCACGCCAGTTGCGCAGTAAAAAACCGAAGCCTTGTGCTTCGGTTTTTTTATGGCCGCGAGTCGGCTTTCCTTTCTGGTTATTACTCTATTCTGTCGAAATGACAACCCGGTTACGGCCCTGATCCTTGGCCTGATAAAGGGCCCGGTCGGCCATCATCAGCAGATAGTCGATGCCCTCCTGCCCCTTCATGCTGGCACACCCCAGACTGATGGTGAGGGATAGCTGCGTCCCTTGCCATGGCAAGCGGGTGGTACTGACATGCTGGCGCAGCTGTTCGGCGCGCCGTGCCGCCTGTTCAATATCGCAACCAGGCAGGATCAGCAGGAACTCCTCTCCGCCCCAACGGGCCAGACTCTCCCCCGGCAACAGCTGGCTCGCCATGGCGTGGGCGACGGCGCAGAGCGCGGCATCGCCCGCAGGATGGCCGTAGCGGTCATTGACCTGTTTGAAATGGTCGATATCTCCCAACACCACCGAGAGGGGCTCACCTTGCAACCAAAGGGCCTGCAACTGTTGCTGGGCGCCACGCCGGTTGGTCAGTTCGGTGAGCGGATCGGTGCAGGAGAGGCGGCTCACCTCTTCCACCATGCACTGCAGGTCGTGGATATCGCGAAAGGTGACGATATGGCCATCCGGGATGGCATCGGCTCCCAGCTGGGCAGTGACGATAAACCAGCGCGACTGACCGCTCTTGCAGCGGATCAGCGCAGGCATTTCGGCGACCTCCAGCCCTTGCGACAAGCTCTGTTCCACCTGGGAGTGCCAGGAGTCGATGATGGTGCGGCGATATCCTTCATCCGGGTAGGCGACCTGAAACCAGGAGGCCATGTCCGGCAGATCGTCAAGGTTGTAGCCCAGCTGCTCAATAAAGGCTTTATTCAGGAAGCGGTGGCGCCGCTGCGGGATCATGTCGGGTGAGCAGCCATCGTGACGGGCAATGGATTCGGACACCAGAATAGGCAGCGGGATCACATCGAAGGAGCGAAACAGGATCTGTTGCAGTTCTCGGTCATTCATAGGAAAAGCAGCTCCACGATGCATCTTTTATATGCTTTACCATAGGTCAGACCAGTGTGGTGGTAAACCGATTTATGGCGGTTACGCCGCCGGTTTTTCAGCCAATGGCAAAGGCGAGAAAACGACGGAGTTGTTTGCCGTGGCCGTATCGGGTGAAAGCTGGGCAGGCTGAGGAGAAGGGGTAGAGCAAAAGGGTCAAAAAAACCCACATGGTCAGGCACATGTGGGTCGGGAAAAACCAGGCAGGGTAAAACAGACACTCCCTGTGTCGGTCATCTTCAGCTCAGGTGGAGGTGGTCCATCTGCTGGAGCTTTTCGGGCCAGGGCCCCTGCTGGTGGTCACCAAATCTTCACACGCTCGGAAGGTGGCAGATAGAGCTTGTCTCCCGGCTTGATGGCAAAGGCGCTATAGAAGGCCGGAATATTAGCGACGACGCCGTTGACCCGGTACTCCAGCGGCGAGTGGGGATCTGTCTTGAGCAGAACGGCAGCGAGCTCGGGCCGGTACTTTCCTTTCCACACCTGCGCCCAGCCGATAAAGAAACGCTGCTCGGCAGTGAAGCCATCGAGCACCGCTGGCTGGCGGTTGCCCAGGGCGAGCCGGTACGCCTTGTGGGCGATGGTCAAGCCGCCGAGATCGCCGATGTTCTCGCCAAGGGTCAGCTGGCCATTGACATGCTCCCCCTTGATGGGCTCGAAACGGTCGTACTGTTTTGCCAGTTTTTGCGCTCTGGCGGTGAACTCCTTGAGATCGTCCGGAGCCCACCAGTTGTGCAAGGCACCGTTGCCATCGAATTTGGCTCCCTGATCATCGAAACCATGGCTCAGCTCGTGACCGATGACCGCGCCGATAGCGCCATAGTTGACCGCATCATCCGCCTTCAGATCGAAGTAGGGCGGTTGCAGGATGGCGGCCGGAAAGACAATCTCGTTGTTGTTCGGGTTGTAGTAGGCGTTCACCGTCTGCGGATTGTCGAACCACTCCTCCCGATCCACCGGTTGATGGAGGCGGGCAAGGTGCTCGTTGTAACGCACTGTGGCCGCTCGCTGGGCATTGCCGACCAGATCATCGGGACGGATCTCGATTGCGCTGTAATCCTGCCACTGGTCCGGATAGCCGATTTTGACCCGTACCTTCTCCAGTTTCGCCAGCGCCTGCTGTTTGGTCGGAGCAGACATCCAGTCGAGCTCGCCGATCTCCTGGCGATAGGCGGCGATCAGATTGCGCACCATGGTCGCCATCTGTGCCTTGGCCTCGGCCGGGAAGTAGCGCTCCACGTAGAGTTTGCCCACCGCCTGACCCAGATAGTCGTCCAGCACCTCCATGGCCTGCTTCCAGGGCTCCCGCTGCCGGAGGATGCCGCTCAGGGTCGTGCCGTAGAAAGCGAAGTGCAGGGCATTGCTCTGGCTGTCGAGATAGGGCGCATAAGTACGTAGCAGATGGAACAGGCAGTAGGATTGCCACTGCGCGATGCTGGTCTCCTGCATCACGGCGGCTAGCTTCTCCAGATAGTCCGGCTCACTGACGATGATCTCCGTTTCCCCGGCGATACCGGCCTCTGTCAGGTAGCGTTGCCAATCCAGGGGGGGCAGCAACTGACTGAGGCGGGCGAGGGGCAGTTTGTTGTAGGTGAGGTTGTCATCCCGCAGCTTGACTCTGTCCCACTGCAGGCTGGCGAGGCGGGTCTCCAGCGCCAGAATGCGATGGGCCTGTTCGCTCGCCCCCTCGACGCCGGCATGGTTGAGCAGGGCGGTAATGAACTGCTCGTAGCTGGCCCGCAGTGCCTTGCTGGCGGCATCTGCTTTCAGGTAGTAGTCCCGATCCGGCAGACCGAGGCCGGATTGCTGCAGGTAGATCCCGTAGCTGTCAGGCTGCTTCTTGTCGGCCATGAACCCGATACCAAAGGGAGCTCCGCCCCCCAGCTTGTTAACCCGGGCAAAGTAGGTGGCCAGCGAGGCGCCATCATGGATGGCCATGATCTCGTCACGTAGTGGCTGAATGGGGGTCAGCCCTTTGGCATCCCGTCCGGCCTGATCCAGATAGCTGGCGTAGAGGTCGGCTATCTGCTGGCGAGGGGGTTCCGGCTTGTTGCGGGCGCTTGAGCAGCTCCTCCAGCAACACCTTGCGATCCTCCAGCGACTTGTCCGCCAGCAGATTGCCGATGGTCTGCCCCGGCAGGTCATCCGGTATTTGGGTCTGGGCCAGCCAGTTGCCGTTGACGTGGCGAAACAGATCGTCCGCCGCGCGCACGCTGTTATCCATGCTGGCCAGATCCACCCCGGAGTGGCCGCTGGTGGCACCGGCGCATGGGACGAGGCCAAGCAGGGCCAGCGCAATGAGGCTGGCGATCATGCTGCGTTGCTGTTTCATCGTGAGTGTCCTGTATGGGGGGCCAGTGGTGAATTGGCTGTAACCGATGGTCAATCAGCTGCGAACGACCGAGAGGAAGCGACCGTCGTGATTGAAGGTGCAGGTAAAGTCGACCAGATCATCGTCGGTTTCGTACTGGCCATAGACCTTGTATCTCTGGCCACTCTCTTCTGCCGACTCGGTGGTGATATCGCGCGGGGAAACATGGAATTTGCTGGCCGCTTCCCCCGAGCAGTAACGGGGCATCTTGCTGGTGGCCATATGCTGGTCATCGCTATCGTCATGCTGGCCATCATGCTCGTGTTTGTTATCGCTGTGCTTTTTCCCGGCGTAATAGCCAGCGGCGCCGATGGCCCCCAGCGCAGCTGCACCTATCAGGACTTTCTTGGTGTCCATATTCTGGCAGCCGCTTAATGCCAGACAGGCGGCTATTCCCATTACCATCAAGGGGTGTTTCATCTCTCGGATCCTTTCAATTATCAAATGAGCAAGTCGGTGTCAGCCGGGCGGTGGTCACAGTGCCCGGCGCTGGAATGGCGCCACTTTGCAATGGACAGGATGAAGAGGACACTCAAATAAAATTAAAAAAAGTTATAAAAGTCCGGGAGCCGGAGCGAGCGCAGTATGGGGTAAGCGGTGAGGGGATAAGGGCGCAGGTTTCATCCATGCGGTAAGTAGTGGTGTGGGGCAAGTGTCTGTTTTTAGACTTTTATTTCTCTTTATATTTTATCAAGGGTGATGGCTTCTTGTTGTGCGGCGGCCAGCCATGCTGGCGGTGGATAGCCGTCTCTATCTTCAACTGGGCATAAAAAAGCCGCTCACCTGGGTGAGCGGCTGTTACCATCAGAACCGTGCAGTTCGCTATCAGGCTGGCTGCTTGCCATCTTCCGCGGGCGGCGGCAGGGCGGCGGAGTTGGACTCCACCTTCTGCTCTTCGCCCTGCATGTTCTTGATGTAGACATCCATCTGGTTGAAGGCGATCTCGATGCCATTCTCGCGGAACAGCTGGTCGATCTTGCGGTTCAACTCGTCCACCGCCGGGTTGCGGTCTCCCAGTTCGCTCACGAAGAAGCGCAGCTCGTGATCCAGAGTACTGGCGCCAAAGGTGAGGAAGTAGACGATGGGGGCCGGGTCTTTCAGCACGCGGCTGTTTTCGTCGGCCGCCTGTTTGAGCAGGGTGCGGGTCAGCTCCAGATCCGAGCCGTACGCCACGCCCACCCGCACGATCACCCGGGTGACGGTGTCACTCAGCGACCAGTTGATGAGCCGTTCTGTCATCAGCTGCTGGTTGGGGATGATCACCTCTTTGCGGTCGAAGTCGGTCAGGGTGGTGGCGCGAATGCGGATCCGCGAGACGGTACCGGAGAAGGAGCCGATGGTAACTGTGTCACCGATCCGCACCGGACGCTCGAACAGGATGATGATGCCGGAGACGAAGTTGGAGAGGATCTCCTTCATGCCGAAACCGATACCGACTGACAGACCACCCGCTACCCACTGCAGCTTGTCCCACTGTACGCCCATCATGGAGAGAGCGGTGAGGGAGCCGAAACCGATCAGCACGTAGTTGAGCATGGTGGTGATGGCGTAGGCGGTCCCCTGAGCCAGGTTGAGCTTGGAGAGCACCAGCACCTCCAGCAAGCCCGGCAGGTTGCGCGCCAGTGACCATGCACCGCCGAGCAGCAGGAAGCCGATCAGCACGTCACTCAGGCTGATGGGGAACAGCACGGCGTTGGCGCCGGTGCCTTCACTGCGGTGCCACAGCACCATGCTGTCGAGGTAGGAGAAGACCGCGACCAGATCGGACCAGAGCCAGTAGAAGGCGACACCAAAGATCAGCATCAGCACGGTACGGGTCAGACGCAGGGACTGCTGGCTGACATCCTCCAGATCCATGGGCTGCTCTTCAATGGATTCACCACCTTCCGCATCTTCCGAAGATTTGTGCTCACGCTTGGCCACCGCACGGCGGTAGGCCAGACGACGGGCAGCCAGCTCCAGACCACGCAGGGCGGTGCGGTAGACCAGGCTCCAGATGATGATGAGGTAGAAGGATTCGATCAGGCGACCGGTCAGCTTCAGCGCGGTGTAGTAGTAACCGAGCACCGCCAGCACGATCAGCGCCACCGGCGCCAGCGCCAGGGCGATGGCGATCAGCGACTTCTGCATGCTCGCCTCGCCCTTGATGCGGGCGCGGGAGATGGGGAACACCAGATAGGCGGCCAGCCCCAGCAGGGTCAGGGTCATGGCCTGGCCGATCACGTCGTTGCCCAGGGTGGAGGGTTCAACCACAGCCTTGGTTGCGAGCATGATGAGCGGCAGCAGTGGCAACCAGATGTAGCGCATGCTGTTGCGCTTGGCTTGCAGCTCCGCTTTCGGGATCCGGAAGTGGGTTTCGGCGATACCGCCCGGGCGCATCACCGCCAGATAGACGCTGAACACCAGATAACCGAGGGCGAGGTTCAGGGTGATCTGGAACATCAGCTTGGGACTGAGCAGACCGCAGTAGGTCAGCAGCAGACCGCCAGCCAGAATGAACATGCTGCCCGGCAGGCGTTGCAGTACGGTATAGAGCAGGGCGCGCGGGGTGTGCCACTGGCTGTCCTGACGGAAACGGCCAAGGTCCTTGGTGATCTTCTTCTCGCGCTCAACCAGCGCCGGACGTTTCCAGACCAGCAGGCCGCCGATCAGCAGCAGCGGGAAGGCGAGCAGGGAGATCCCCAGCAGCTCTTCGCGCCAGCGTTTCCAGTCCGGTTTCAATACCCAGTCGGAGGCCTGTTTGTAGGCCTGGGCGGGCCAGCTGATAAACCACTTGCTGTCGATGGGCTTGTTGCTGCTTACCCAGAAGATGTGTTGCTGCAGGGTAAATTCGATAGAGGCATAGACCCGCGCCAGCTGCTGCTGGGTCAGCTGCAGGCTGATGGCGTTGGTGAGCTGGCTGTCGAGTTGGCGGTTGAGCTGATCGAGCAGATTGATGCGGGTATCGAGCAGCTTGGCAAGGCTCTGCTTGTCCTCCTCGCTCACCGGATCCTTGCTGCCGGCGATCAGATTGTCCAGATAGAGGTTCTTCTGGAACAGCTGGTCACGCTGCTGGCTCAGTTCAAACTGGGCCAGATGGAGATCGGCGATCTGCTCTTCCAGGTTTTTGACGGCGATGGTGGGCGCCGCTTCCAGCTGCTGGTAGAGCTGATAGAGGATGCGTGACAGCAGCAGATTGCCCTTGAGCATCTGCACCTGTTCATTGAGGTTGCGCTCGGTCTGGATGCCGCGCTCCAGCCAGCTCTTGGCTTGCAGGTTCTTCTGTACCAGCGAGTTGAGGCTGGTGGTGGCACCGATCAGCTGCTGGCTGAGCTGGTGGTTGAGCTCCTGCTCTTTTTGCACCAGCGGGCTGTCTTCGGTCGCCACCAGTTCACCGGTCTGCTCGGCGGTTTTTTCGGTGTCGCCGAGGCGCTTGGCGCTGCTCTGATCCTGCAACAGCTGCAGTTTCTGCTCTTCGCTGGCGAGACGGGCACTCTGGTAGTCGCGCTGCTTGATCGCCAGATCCTGCATGCTGGTTCGGTTATCCAGCTCCTTTTGCAGGTGGGCCAGTTGCAGGTCGAGCAGGGCCAGCTCGGCACCGAGCTTCATCTTCTCGGCGCTGGAGACGCTTTCACCGGCGTTGAGGCGGGTACGGATCTCCTGACTGCGCTGGTAGGCGCGGCTCATGCTGGCCTGGGCCCGCTCCGGCAGGGTCTGCAAGCTGGTGAGCTGGCTGCCGATGGCGCCGAGGGCCTCCTGGGCCGCCTGCATGTTGGCCAGCACTTCCGGCTGACGGCTGTCGAGCTCTGCCAGACTCATGCTGGCGTATTCGCTCTTGATCTGCTCGGCACTCTTGCCCTTGGTCAGAGCATCGAGCTTGGCGCTGATCTCTCTGAGTTCGGTGGGCAGGTTGCGGATCCGCTGGGCCTGGGTCTTGGCCTTTGCCTCTTCCTTGTCGATGCTGTCGAGCAGGGCGAGGGTTTCGGTCAGCAACTTCTGATCCGCTTGCTGACTGACGGTCAGGGTCTCTGATTTACCCAGACCATCCAGCGCTCGCTGAACTGCGTTGCGAGAGGGGACATCTTGCGCCATGGCTTGCGGGACGCAGAGGCTGGCGAGGAGACAGAGCAGCGGCAACAAGGTAGCCGAGACTCTTTTAAAACGTATTGAGGGCATATAACTTCCGGGTTATTACGCGATATTCGGGAGATTTCCCGCATAGATTAAATTCGCGTGGATTCTAACACCGGGCTTGTCAGGTAAGCAGGGGGGAGGGACAAAAAAAACGGCGCCCGCAGGCGCCGTTTTCAACTCGTTCAGCTCTGATTAAAGAACGTGAACAGAAGCGGTGTTGGTGGTGCCGCTCGGTACCAGAGCACCGGAGACCATCACAACCACGTCACCTTTCAGACCCATGCCGATTTCCAGCGCGGCTTCTTTACCGATGCGATAGAAATCGTCGGTAGAGGCGATGCTGTCAACCACGTGAGCAACCACACCCTTGGTCAGAACCAGCTGGGCAGCAGTTTTCTTGTTGGTGGTGATAGCCAGGATCCAGGCTTTCGGGAAGTACTTGCGAATGGCCTTGGCAGACTTGCCGCCTTCGGTAGCGACCACGATCAGCGGGGCGTCCAGCTTCTCGGAGGTCTCTACGGCGCCTTTACATACGGCTTCGGTGATGCGCAGCTTGTTGCTGTCGTTGGCAGCAGACAGGTTGGACGGCATCACGGCATCGGTACGCTCGCAGATGGTGGCCATGATGGTCACGGCTTCCAGCGGGTACTTACCCTTGGCGGATTCACCAGACAGCATCACTGCGTCGGTACCGTCCAGGATGGCGTTGGCCACGTCACCAGCTTCGGCGCGGGTCGGACGCGGGTTCTTGATCATGGAGTCCAGCATCTGGGTGGCAGTGATAACCACTTTGCGGGCTTTGTTGCACTTGGCGATGATCATCTTCTGGGCGAAGATAACTTCTTCAACCGGGATCTCTACACCCATGTCGCCACGAGCAACCATGATGCCGTCGGAAACAGCCAGGATCTCGTCGAAGTTGTCCAGACCTTCCTGGTTTTCGATCTTGGAGATGATCTGGATGTTCTCGCCACCGTGGGCTTTCAGGTGCTCACGGATTTCCAGAACGTCTTCTTTCTTACGGATGAAAGAAGCAGCAACGAAATCAACGCCTTGCTCGCAACCGAAGATCAGGTCGCGCTTGTCTTTCTCGGCCAGGGCCGGCAGCTTGATGGAGACGCCCGGCAGGTTAACGCCTTTGTTCTCGCCCAGGTCACCGTTGTTCAGCACTTTACAGATAACTTCGCGCTCGGTGATTTCGATAACGTCCAGACCGATCAGGCCGTCATCAACCAGAATGCGGTTGCCGACGCGCAGATCGTTGGCGAAACCTGCATAGGTCACAGCCACTTTGTCTTTGTTGCCAACCACAGTCTGGTCGGTGGTGAAGGTGAAAGTCTGGCCAGCGACCAGCGCGACGTCGTTGCCGCCTTCCAGCTTCATGGTACGGATTTCCGGACCCTTGGTGTCCAGCAGGATAGCTGCGTGCTTGCCGGTCTCGGCCATCACAGCGCGCAGGTTGCTGATGCGGCTGCCGTGCTCGGCGTAGTCACCGTGGGAGAAGTTCAGGCGCATGACGTTCATGCCGGCGTCCAGCATTTTGGCCAGCATTTCTTTGGATTCGGTCTTCGGACCGATGGTGCAGACAATTTTGGTCTTTTTCATGTCAATCTTCATGGTTAAGGAATTTCCGCCGAGCAATATACACCAGTTTTTGGAATCTTTTTATGATCCAGAAACAACGTTTTGACCAGATAACGTTTTCTTTTCAGGGATAACGTTTTCCTGTGAGTCACATTTTAGAGCATACGGCCACAGGTTCGGGCTGAAGGGATACAAATGTTGCCATCTGTGGTTGTTTGGCCGGGTTGAGGTTCAGATGTTGTAAAATGACCACCCGTCCGCTGTCACCGTCTTGTCACCGGCTTGCGCAAAAATGTTAGTTCATTGGCGCAAGGGTGAAGGAGGTCGGGATGAAAAACAGCCATGAAACCGGATGGGCTCTGCTCTTGCTGGGCGCCGCCCTGCTGCTGGTTCAGACACTGCCAGCCCGCTACTGGCCTGATAATGCGCGACTGCTGGCGATTTTCTCCCTCCCAGTGAAAGGGGAGGCGGCCGCCGAGGGATTGGCGTGGCGAGAGTGGCAGGATCACAGTGCAGCGACCCGGATGGCGCTTCGTGCAGCCCGACCGCTGCCGGATGCTCCTTAGCCTTGATATCTATTGCTGTTTACCTGTCGTGAAGGCGTGAAATTATCAACCATTAGTTGATAGTTCTTATCTATCTTGCTGGATTGTCCACCTTTCATGGCGGGAGGATAATCGATTCCAACAGCGATATCCCCTCCGGTATCGCCCCCTGATACTTTGTTGGAGTCTGCTTTATGTCCCTCGCCCCCGTCTGGTTTATCTCTCACGGCGCACCGGATCTGGTGCTGCGTGAGCAACCCGCCACCCGCTTTCTGCGAACCCTGCGTCTGGGTGAGCTAAAGGGGCTGGTGGTCATCTCCGCCCACTGGTTCAGCCGCGAGCTGCAGATCAACGTCGAGCCCAAACCGGCCTTGATGTACGACTTTTACGGCTTCCCCGAGCCCCTCTACCGGATGCGCTGGCCTGCCAGCAGCCCCGAGTGGTTGCTGCAGGGGGTGAGCGACCAGCTGGCACTGGCCGGACTGACCGCTACCCCGGTGCGGCGCGAGCTGGACCATGGGGTCTGGTCACCGCTCTCCCTGATCGACCCAAACAGCGAGATCCCGCTAGTGCAGATCTCCATTCCCGCGAGCTTCACTCCGGCCCAGTTGTGGCAACTGGGAGAGGTGTTGGGGGCACTGCGTAGTCAGGGGATTGGCATCCTCGCCTCCGGCGCCATCACCCACAACCTGCGGGCGCTGGCACCGGAAGGCTCGCCGGTGCCGGAGTGGGCCAGCCAGTTTGTCGACTGGCTGGAGCAGAAGATGGCCGATGAGGATCGGCTGGCGCTGCTCGACTATCGCCAGCAGGCTCCAGGCGCGGTGGAGTCCCATCCCCACGACGACCACCTGCGCCCGCTCTTTGTGGCGTTGGGGGCGGCCGATGGTGTGGCGCCGACCCGGCTGCACGAGAGCTGGGATGGCGGCAGCCTCTATATGGGCGCCTACCGCTTCGGCTGATTGCCTCTCAACAAGACCCCGCCAATTGGCGGGGTCTTGTTGTTTACGGTGTGGGGGTTGAGCCGATGGTATTGGTGATGGAACTGATGCTACTCAGGGGACCACCACCCGGCTTTCGCCGCCGCCGAGGGCTTCGACCTTGATCTGCACGCCAATCCGCTCCACCAGGGTCTGGACGTGGGAGATGACCCCGATCTGGCGACCGGCGGCTTGGAGGGAGTCGAGGCTGGCGAGCGCCAGATCCAGACTGTCCGGATCCAGGGTGCCAAACCCTTCGTCAATAAACAGCGACTCGACCTGGGTCTGCCGTGACGAGAGGCTGGAGAGGGCCAGCGCCAGCGCCAACGACACCAGAAAACTCTCGCCACCGGAGAGGGAGTCCACCGAACGCACCTCATCCCCCATGTCGAGATCCACCACTTGCAGCGCCAGATCGGTGCCGGGTACCCGCTCCAGCCGATAGCGCGGCGACAGCTCGGCGAGCTGGGCGTTGGCCTCCAGCAACAGGCGCTCGAGGGTGAGGCTCTGGGCGAAGGTGCGGAACTTGGCGCCGTTGGCCTGCCCGATCAGATCGCACAGCTGCTGCCAGTGGTCGGCCACCGCCTGCTGGGCGGCCAGCTCCTGTTGCAGGCTACCCGCCTTGAGAGCGGCGGCTTCGGCCTGTGCCAGCTTGCTCTTGCACTCGAACAGCTGCTCTTCAAGGGCGCGACAGCGGGCATCGAGCGCCACCAGCTGCTCGCTCAGCTCTGCATCCGGCAGGGCAGCCAGCTCGGGGTGATGCTCGCGATAGCGATCCCGCTTGCTCTCCTCCAGTGCCAGCGCCCGTTGCCGCTCGGCAAGGCGGGTGCGCGCCTCACCAAGGGCATCTTCCAGCCCCTGTAGGGCAGAGCGGCGAGCCTTGAGTTCATCGGGGCTGATGGCGAGCAGACGGCGCAGGTCGTACTCGGCAATGCCGAGGGTACTGGCGTGGGCAGCCCAGCGCCCCAGCACCTCCCGCTTGCGGCGGCTGCTGGTCTGCTTTTCCTGCTCCACATGGGTGAGGCGGGTCTTGAGTTCAGTCTGCCGCTCCTGCAGAGCGCGGGCGCCGCTTTGCATCAGCTCCAGTTCGCTGGCGAGTTGTTGCAGTCGTTGCTGCCAGCGGCTCTCGACCAGCGGGATCTCCTCGCCACCGAGACAACCGCTGCGGCTGGTGAGCAGCCCCTGCCGTTGCTGCTCGTGCTCCTTGTAGTCCCGCTCGAGTTTGTGCAGTAGCTCGCGCTGGGTCTGCAGGCGCGCCTCCTGCGCACTTAGTGCTGGGGTGAGGCTGGCGATCTCGCTGGCCAGCCGCTCCCACTCGCTCTGGCCGTGCAGCCAGGCTTCGCAGGCTCGCTGCCACTCGTGCCACTGCTGGCTGCCGAGCCATTGGCGCCACGGTTGGCCCCCCATCTGCTCATCGAGGCGGTGGGCACCCTGTTCGAGGCGCTGGCGCAGGGTCGCCTCCTGCTCGCCCATCCCCTTCACTTCCCCTTCCAGCGCGATGCGCTGGCGGTCGGCCTCCTGCCACTGCAGGTCAAACTGCTGGTGCTGGGCAGCCAGTTGGCTCAGTTGTTGACGCACCCCTTGCAGCTGTTGTTGGCCAAGCTGGGCCTGACGCAGCTGCTGCTGGCTGTGGGCCAGCCCCTGCTCCAGCGCCTGGCCACGGCCAAGCAGGGTGCTCATCAGCTCGTTCCACTCAATGGGGCTCTGGCGCAGCGGCAGCGGATGGCCGAGCAGGGTATCGCCCCTCAGCTGTTGCCAGCGCAGGGTCAGCTGCTCGGCGCGGGTTTCCAGCTCCGGCAGATGTTGCTGACGCACCGCCAGCTGGCGGGCCAGCTCCTGACGCTCGCTCTCGCACTGAATGTATTGATGGTTGAGCCGCTCCCACTCCAGTTCCAGACTGCGGGCCCGCTCCGCCAGCTGACCCAGGATCCCCGCTACCTGGGGCTGGCTCTGGCTGTAGGGGTGCTCCCCGGAACCGCACAGCGGACAAGGTTCGCCATCGCTCAGGATATGGCGATACTGCTCGAAGCTGGCGATGGCGCGGGACTGCTCCAGCGCGTGGCGCGCCTCATCCCGCTGCAGGGCGAGCCGCTCGCGGGCGGGGGCCAGCTCTTCGCTTAGGGTGGCGAGCTTGCCAAGGGCCTGCTCCAGCTGGGCAATCTCCTGCTGCAAGCGGCCATGCTGTTCGCCGTGGTTGCGGCCATAGTCGGCCAGCTCCAGCAGCTGGCGCAGCTGACCCAGCTGTTCGGTCTGCTGCTGCCACTGCTCCTGCGCCTTGGCGAGGCGGCTCTCCCACTGCTGCTCCTGCAGCTCGTTCTGTTGCTGTTGCAGCCGAGCTTGTTCATGTTGCCAGTAGTCACGCTCCTGCTGACCTTGCTCCAGCTGGCGCTGCAACTGTTGCAGGGCGCGCAGCTTGTGATCCCGCAGGGTGAGCAGCTGTTGCAGCTTGTCGGCATCCTCGGCCCAATCCTGCATGGCGGTGAGCAGGGGCTGCCACTGGCGGGCAACCGGTGCCAGCTCCTTGTGCTCTTCGAGCCAGAGCCCCCACTGCTGGTGCTGCTGCTTGAGCAGCTCCACCTGTCGGTTCTGCTCGCGCCAGCCCTGCTCCAGCGTGAGTTGCACTTCTCGCTCCTGTGCCCCTTCCTGCTGGATCTTCTGCAACTGCTGCACTTTCTCCCTGATGCGGGTATCGAGCTCTTGTGCCCGCTTGAGTTCGGGTTGCAGGGCACCCCATTCCCGCTCGGCGGCGATCTTCTCCGCCAGCAGCTGCTGTTCGGTCAGCGCGCTCTGCTGGGTCTGCTCCTCGAGTTTGGCCAGCTCTGGTACCAGCTCGGCGATCACTTTCTCCTGCTGCTGTACCTCAAGGGTGAGGCGGGCCAGCTCGTCGTGATCGGCGCGGGCCACCTGGGCCTGTTCGGCACGGGCAAATTCCTCGCGCTCGGGGGCCGCGGCGCCGTGGGCCTGCAGGGCGGCATCGAGCGCCGCCTGCCCCTCGGCGCAGCCCTGCAACTGGGCTGCGATGCGGCTGTTGAGGTCGCGCAAGTCCTGCATCAGCTGCTGCTGTTGCTGCTCGTGCTTGAGGGTGGTGGAGAGGCTCACCTGCTGGCTCACCCACTGTTCGCGGGTGGCCTCGTCCATCAGCGCCACGTCGCCGAGGCGCTGGGCGATGGTGGCCAGCTTCTGCTGCTCTTCCCGCGCCCGTTCATAGGTCTGGATGGAGATGGCGGAGTAGAGCTCGGTGCCGGTCATCCGTTCGAGCAGAGCGGAGCGCTCGTTGGCATCCGATTTGAGGAAGGCGGCAAATTCCCCCTGCGGCAGGATCACCGCGCGGCGGAACTGCTCCCAGGAGAGACCCACCAGCTCGTCGATGCGATCCTGCAGCTCCCGCTTGCTGCCGGAGAAGACCTGCCCGGACTCCACATCGGTCAGGGTGCGCTCTTGCGCCTGAAAACGCCCCTCCGAGCGGTTTCGCGCCCGGCGTACCGCCCAGCGGGCCAGCCAGATGCGACCATCGCAGCCACGAAACTGCACCTCGGCAAAACCGCTGGCGTGACCGCGACTGAGAATGCCGCGCACGTCGTTGGCCTTGAGCTTCTCTTCATCATCCATGCGACCCACTTCGGCCACGTTCTTGCGATTGGCGATAAAGCGCGGCATCTCGTCGTATAAGGCCAGACAAATGGCGTCGAGCAGGGTGCTCTTGCCGGCGCCGGTATTGCCAGTGATGGCAAACAGACCCGCGGCGCCGAGCGCCCCCTTGGTAAAGTCGATGGTGAAGGGGCCGGTCAGACTGGCCAGATTCTCACCTGACAGAGACAAGATTTTCATTGGTTTGGCTCCTTCACCTGCTCCAGGATCTCTTCAAACGAGGCAACCAACCCAGCCTCGGGCTCCCCTTCGAACTGGCGCTGATAGCAGAGGCGAAACACCTCGGTGGGGGAGAGCTCATCGAGCCTGCGCCGCTCGCGACCATCGGCCAGTCCTTCTCCCGAGCCCTGATACTGGGTGCTGATGCGGGCTAGGCGTACCGGCTTGTCTGCGATGGCCGCCAGAATCCGTTCGCGGATGCGGGCTTCGGGCTTGGGCAGCAGCAGCCGCACTTCGAGGAAAGGTTGTGCCTCTTGTGGACAATCAGGCAGTTTGAGCGATGCGATGGCGTTCAGCGCGTCGTCGAGGGTGCTCTGGGGCAGGCGGATCATCTCCACCGCGCGGGGCACCGGGATCCGCTCCAATCCGGTCAGTTTGCCTTCTGCAAAGGTCACCTCCAGCACCTGATGGTTGTAGTTGGCTTCGGCAAGCGAAAGCGGCAGCGGCGAGCCGCTGTAGTGCACCCCCTCGGCCGGGCTCTGGGCCAGATGGAGGTGGCCGAGCGCCGTGTAGTCGGCACCGGCAAAGAGTTCGGCAGGCAGGGCGTGCTGGTTGCCACCAAGCACCCGCCGCTCCGACAGCTCCGAGAGCTGGCCCGCAGCCAGATAGGCGTGGCCCATGGCGATGAGCGGCAGCGCCTCCCCGCAGCGAGCGCGCCCTTCGGCCAGCACCTCGGCGTAGACCTGTCGAACCCCTTCGATCAGCCGGTCCTGCCCTTCTGCCAGCTGTTCCACCCGCAGATCGCTGCTGCGCAGGAACGGCACGGCGGCGCACCAGGCGGCAATGTTGCCCTCCTTGTCTTGCAGCGGTACCAGCAGGCGGTCGGTCTCGAGCTTGCCCTCACTGTCGCGGCTGATGCTGCCCACCAGATGCAGATCAAAGGCGCGCAGCAGCTCGTGGGGGGCATCGAGCTTGGAGGGGGAGTCGTGGTTGCCGCCGATCAGCACCATGTTGAGGCGGGGCATTTCGGCGCGCAGTCTGGCCAGAAAGCGGTAGAGCTGTTGCCAGGCGCTGGCGGGGGGATTGGCGGTATCAAATAGATCGCCCGCCACCAACAGGGCGTCGATCTCGCGCGCCTTGAGGGTGTCGCTCAGCCAGTCGAGGAAGGCATCGTGTTCAAAACGGCGGTCATGACCATGCAGTTGATGGCCAAGATGCCAGTCGGCGGTATGGAGGATTTTCATTGGAAAGCAGCCCGGTTGCAGGGACGGTGCCTGTGGCACCCGATGAGGACAAGATGAGGATGCCCCGTGCTTTTTTCAAGTAAAACAGGGGGCTGGCATCGATTCAGGCCGGTTCGCAGCACATCCGGTATTGGGGGTGGCCGGTAAGGGGATCGGACTCCTCGGCCTCAATGACGAAGCCGTGGCGGCGATAGAAACGCACCGCCTGATCGTTCTCGACAAAGACCCGGGCGTGGAGCGACGCTCCCTGACGCTTGGCCTCCTGCAGCAGGGCGTGGCCGACGCCGCGCCCCTGACGGTCGGGGCGCACGAACAGGGCGGCGAGATAGTTGTCCACCAGTGCCATGAAACCGAGCAGATCGCCGCGCTCCTCGAACACCCAGATGGCGGCGCGATCGAGATAGCGGGTACGCAGATCCTCCTGGGCCTGCCACCAGCAGGAGGCATCGACGAAATCGTGGGCCTGCAGGGAGGCCAGCAACCAGATTTCGACGATCTCTTCCATGTCTTCCGGGCGACTGGGCCGCAACATACCTTCATCCTTATTAACAATTTACTTTCGCAGTCTAGGAGAACTTGATGAACAAACCGGTGACATAAATGAGACCCTGTGAGGTCGATCGCCCTTTATTTAGCGAGAATGATTGGCTGATCACAAAGCGCCTCTCTAGTACAATGCCCGCCGGACAATCTAGAGACCGAGGACGCCATGTGGTTTAAAAACCTGCAGATTTATCGCTTTACCCGCCCCTTTGACCTGACCGTTGATCAGCTGGAAACCCAGCTGGAAGCCTGTGCCTTCACCCCTTGCGGCAGTCAGGACATCTCCCGTTTCGGGTGGGTCAAGCCCCTTGGCAAATTCGGCTCAACCCTGACTCACTCTGCCTCCGGCCACATCCTCATCTGCGCCCGCAAAGAGGAGAAGATGCTGCCCGGTACCGTGGTCAAGGAGATGCTGGCCGAGAAGGTAGAGGCGATCGAGTTCGAACAGGGACGCGCCCTCAAGAAGAAAGAGAAGGAAGCGCTGAAAGAGGAGATCCTCCACACCCTGCTGCCTCGTGCCTTTAGTCGTACCAGCCAGACCTTCGCCTGGATCAATCCGGCCGACAATTTGATGGTGGTGGACGCAGGTTCTGCCAAGAAGGCAGACGATCTGCTGGCGCTGCTGCGCAAATCCATCGGCTCCCTGCCGGTGGTGCCGGTGGCTCTCAAGAACCCGCCGGAGATCACCATGACCGAGTGGTTGAACGAGGGCAACCTGCCCGCCTCCTTCACGCTGGAAGATGAAGCCGAGCTGCGCAGTGCTATGGAGCACGGCGGCATCATCCGCTGCAAGCAGCAGGATCTGATGACGGATGAAATCAAGAACCATCTGGCAAACGACAAGCTGGTGACCAAGCTGGCCCTCAACTGGGGCGAGACTGTCAGCTTCGTGCTGGGGGATGATCTCTCCATCAAGCGTCTGAAATTCAGCGAAGAGCTGCGCGAGCAGAACGACGACGTCACCAGCGAAGATCCGGCCGCCCGTCTGGATGCGGACTTCGCGCTGGTGACCGCCGAACTCTCCCAGTTTATCCCGGCGCTGTTTGCCGCCCTGGGTGGCGAAGAGCAGTCCATCTAAGCGAACTGGCTCTGCCTGATTGAAAAAAACCGCCTTCGGGCGGTTTTTTTATATCTATTACGGATTGCCATTATTGATAGATGAGTAAGATATTGATCTTGTTCAATAACTTGAGCTGTCAGCGCCAATAGTGACATAGTCCCTCTTCATGGTCATAAAACAGACAAGGAGAGTGTCATGTTGCGCAAACCTCTGGGGCTCGCTATCGCCCTTGCCCTGCTGGCCGGTTGTGCCAGTGACAACGGCTTTCACTACACCCCGCCAGTCCAGACCCTGATCGCACCCGAAGCCGCCAGTGGCTGGACCGACAAACAGGGCTGGCAGGGCCATGACTTCATGGTGGCGGCCGCCAACCCGCTGGCGGTGGATGCGGGCTACCAAATCATCAAGGCCGGTGGCAGTGCCGTCGATGCCGCCATTGCGGTGCAGCTGGTGCTGACGCTGGTGGAGCCGCAATCCTCCGGGATCGGTGGCGGGACGCTGCTGCTGGTGTGGGATGGCCACAAGGTGAGTGCAGTGGATGGCCGCGAGACGGCGCCGGCTGCCGCCACCGACCAGCTGTTCCTGCAAGAGGGCAAGCCGCTGGCGTTTTATGACGGGGTGGTCGGGGGCCGCTCGGTCGGCGTTCCCGGCACCTTGCGCGCCCTGGCGCTGGCCCATCAGCGTTATGGCAAGCTGCCCTGGGCTGCGCTGTTCGAGCCCGCCATCACGCTGGCAGAACAAGGATTTGTGATAAGTCCACGGCTGGCCACATTGCTGGCCAAGGATCCCTATCTGGCACGGGATCCGCAGGCGCGAGCCTACTTCTATCAGGCAGATGGCAGCCCCAAAACGACGGGTACCCGGCTGACCAACCCGGCGCTGGCCAAGGTGCTGCGCACTCTGGCTACAGAGGGGGCGGATGCCTTCTATCAGGGGCCGCTGGCGGATGCCATGGTGGCCAAGGTACGCCAGCATCCCACCAACCCCGGGGTACTGGCGGCCACCGATCTGGCCAGATATCAGGCCAAAGTGCGGGATGGCCTCTGCTTTGACTATCGCCAGAGCAAGATCTGTGGCTTCCCCACTCCCTCGTCCGGCACCTTGGCGCTCGGCCAGATCTTCGGCATGCTGGAGAGCCGCGATATGGCAGCCCTCAAGCCGATCACTACGAAGGAGGGGGGACTGGCTGCCTCCAGCGAGGCTATCCACCTCTACAGCGAAGCGGCGCGTCTGGCCTTCGCCGATCGCAACCAGTACGTCGCCGACAGCGATTTTGTCAGCGTGCCGGTGCAGGGGCTGCTGGACAAGGGCTATCTGGCCGAGCGCGGCAAGCTTGTCGGTCAGCTCTCCATGGGGATTGCCAAGCCCGGTACGCCGCCACTGGCGCTGGCGCGCGGCAAGGATGCGACTCCGGAACTCCCCTCTACCAGCCATGTCTCGATCGTCGACAAGGCGGGGATGGCCATCTCCATGACCAGCTCCATCGAGGATGGTTTCGGATCGCGTCAGATGGTCAACGGCTACCTGCTCAACAACCAGCTCACCGATTTCTCCTTCACCTCGGTGGATGCAGCCGGTCTGCCGGTGGTAAACCGAGTGGAGCCGGGCAAGCGGCCACGCTCCTCCATGTCACCCCTGCTGGTGTTTGACAAGCCAAGCGGCGAGCTGACCATGACACTGGGCTCGCCGGGGGGCTCCGCCATCATCAACTACGTGGGCAAGACCCTGCTCGGCACTCAGGATTGGGGCCTGAACCTGCAACAGGCCATCAACCTGCCCAACTTTGGCAGCCGCAACGGCCCCACCGAGCTGGAAGCGGGACGCACCCCCATGTCGGTGGTCGAGGGATTGAAGGCGAGGGGACATGAGGTGGTACTGAATGAGCAGACCTCCGGCCTGCAGGGGGTTGAGCGCAACACTGGCGGCTGGTTTGGCGCAGCGGATCCGCGCCGGGAAGGGATCGCCAAGGGGGAGTGAGGTTTCCATAGCAACAAGGCCAGCATAATGCTGGCCTTGTTGCTGATGGAGCGTGACGGAGCGCTTACTGGATACCCAGCAGCTCCACATCAAAGATCAGGACTGATCCCGGCGGGATTTTGCCAGCGGCACGGTCGCCGTAGGCGAGGTTGGCAGGGATGTAGAAACGGGTCTTCTCACCTTCCACCATCAGCTGCACCCCTTCGGTCCAGCCTGCAATCACCTGATTGAGGCCAAACTCGATGGGCTCGCCACGGGCGACCGAGCTGTCAAAGACGGTGCCGTCCAGCAGCTTGCCCTCGTAATGCACCTTCACCTTGCTGGTGGCGGTGGGGTGAACAGTGCCGGTGCCCGGGGTCAGCACTTCGTACTGCAGGCCGGAGGCGGTGGTGGTCACCAGCGGCTTCTCCTTGTTGCTGGCGAGGAACTCGGCGCCAATCCGCACGTTGTCGGCCGCCAGCTTCTTGTTGTTGCTGCTGGAGTAGAAGTAGTAGGCCACACCGGCGATGAGCAGCGCGATCAGTATGAATTTCATCGGTTTTTCCTGTTCCATGAAATGTAAAAAGTGCAATGAGGGCGCCATCTTATCGCGCACCGTCCCTGATGGCGAGCCACAGGGCGGGAGGATGTGAGCGGGCAGGCAAAGCTCGGAGACGCAGACGCAAAAAGGGGCGAGTCGGTGACTCGCCCCTTGTCATGGCGGCGGCGCTTACTTGGCGGCCACCATCATCAGGGCGGGCAGGGCGAAGAAGAGACCCGTCACATAACCCAGAGCCAGCAGCTTGTTCTCGCTGCCTACCCGGGCCAGCCCCTCGGCGGCGCGCACCGGCAGGTCGCGCAGGAAGGGGATGCCATAGATGATGACTACGGCAAAGAGGTTGAACAGCACGTGGACCAGCGCGATGGTCAGGGCCAGCTGGGCACCAGCTCCGCTGATGGCGGTGGCAGCCAGCAGGGCGGTGATGGTGGTACCGATATTGGCCCCCAGGGTGAAGGGGTAGAGCTGACGGGTACTGAACACGCCGCCGCCGGCCAGCGGGATCATCAGGCTGGTGGTGGTGGAGGAGGATTGCACCATAATGGTCACCAGCGCACCGGAGGTGATGCCGGTCAGCGGGCCACGGCCCAGCGCCTTGTGCAGCACCTCTTTGGCACGGCCAACCAGTACCTGTTGCAGCACTTTGCCCAGATAAGTGACGCAGGCGAGGATCAGCAGGATACCGATGACGATGGTCGCGATGGCGGCACCCTTGCCCGGCAGGAAGGCAACAGCGCTGTCAATCAGCTGCTGGGCCGGTGCGGTCAGCGGCTTCATGAAATCCATGCCCTTCATCGACATGTTGGCGGAGCCTACCAGCAGGTTGGCCAGCCACTCGGCGCTGTGTTGCAGCAGGCCGAACATCAGCTCCAGCGGCAGGAAGATGAACACCGCCAGCAGGTTGAAGAAGTCGTGCACGGTGGCGGCTGCGAAGGCGCGGCGGAACTCGGCGCGATCCCGCACATGGCCCATGGAGACGATGGTGTTGGTGATGGTGGTGCCGAGGTTGGCACCCATGACCATGGGGATAGCCATGCTGATGGGCAGGCCGCCAGCCACCAGACCGACGATCACCGAGGTGACGGTGCTGGAGGATTGCACCAGCGCGGTAGCGAGAATACCCAGCAGCAGGGCGACAAAGGGGTTGTTGGCAAAGGCGAAGATCTGGGCTGCGCCCTCGGCGCCGCCGGAGAAATCTTTGAAGCCGTGGGAGATGGCGCCCACGGCAACCAGGATCAGGTAGACCAGTACGATGACACTCATCCAGTTGAACAGGGCGCGGGTCGCGGGCGGCTGTGACAAGGAGTGATGGTGTTGCATAAAGCCTCTTGAGACGGTCGTTCCGTCTTGGGTTGTTGATGACCCGCGCATTTAATCAATGGTTAATGACAGAAATATGACAACGTGACATTTCGATGATGTTTTTATGACGACGAACTGCGGCGACAGGCGCTGACCGAGCCGGTTGGCTCTGGGGTGGCAAAAGGGGGGGCGAAAGCACTGCCGCCTTGTCAGCCGGAATGTGATCGCTACACTGCGCCCCTTTATTGGCAAGCAAGAGTAAACAAGATGATGCGTGCATGGATCCTCTCTCTGTCGCTGGGGCTGCTCTCGGCAGGGGCACAGGCCAGCCTATTGAAAACCGACTGCAACCTCGACAAGGCCCTCAAAAACGAAGCGGTGAATGCCACTCTGGGGGTCAAGGGCAACTGTGATACCAGCAAGCTGGTGAAGCAGGAGAAAGAGAAGGTGAAAGCTGAGGTGCAAAAAGGCCGCAACGACCTGCTGGGCGAGAAGCGTGCCGACCTCAAGGAGAGCGGCAACGGTATGCAGCAGAAGATGGACAAGGCAAACCAGCAGTTGCACAAGGCGGAGCAGGATGCCAAGACCATCGCTCGCGATCCGCTCAAGGCTGCGGCGACCGCCGTACTGGATAAGCAGTAAGCAGACCGGGCCCAAGCCCGTGTGACCGGCCACAGACCGGCAGCAAAAAGGGGAGCCATGGCTCCCCTTCTGTCTATCCGTTATCCGCAAAGGATCAGGCGTCAGCTGCTTCTTCGTACTGACGGAACGGGATGCGGAACACCGCCAGACGCAGGAACAGATAGGTTGCGCCGAGGCCAGCCCAGATCAGGCCCAGCTCCAGCGAGCTCTGCTCCAGGTTGATCCAGAGTGCACCGATGGTGGCGGCGCCGAGCAGCGGCATCAGCAGATAGACGATGTGGTCCTTGAGAGTCTTGTTGCGCTTCTCGCGCACCCAGAACTGACCGATCACCGACAGGTTGACGAAGCTGAACGCCACCAGTGCGCCGAAGTTGACCAGCGCCAGCGCGGTATCCAGATCAAACGACACGGCGGAGAGGGCCAGACCGCCCACCATCAGCACGTTGATGGCCGGAGTACGGTATTTCGGGTGGATGTAGCCAAACACCCGCTCCGGGATCATGCGATCACGCCCCATCACGTAGAGGATGCGCGAGACACCGGCGTGAGCCGCCATGCCGGAGGCCAGTACCGCGACCGTGGTGCAGACCAGAACCACGGACTGGAAGAAGGTGCCGCCAACGTAGAGGGCGATCTCCGGCAGTACCGCATCCGGATGCTGGAAGCGGGAGAGGCTCGGGAAGTAAAGCTGCAGGCAGTAAGAGACCACCACGAAGATGATGCCGCCGATAAGGGCAGTCAGCACGATCGCCTTGGGGATCACCTTGCCAGCGTTCGGGGTCTCTTCGGAGAGGGAACTCAGACCGTCAAAGCCCAGGAACGAGAAGCAGAGGATGGTGGCACCGGTGAAGAGCGGTACCAGCTGTGCTGACTCGAAGTGGAACGGACGGCTGCTCATCAGGGTGCCAGCCCCTTCACCGTGATAGATGCCCCACGCCATCAGGCCGATAAAGAGGGTGATGATGGCCAGCTGGATCACCACGATCAGACCGTTGAAGTTGGCTACCAGATTGATGCCACGCAGGTTCAGGAAGGTCATCACGGTCACCAGACCGAAGATGAATACCCAGGGCTCGACGCCCGGGAACATGGCGGTCAGGTAGATCTTGGCCAGCAGGATATTGATCATCGGCATGAACATGTAGTCGAGCAGGGATGACCAGCCGACCATGAAACCGACGTAGGGGTTGAACACCTTCTGGGCATAGGTATAGGCAGAGCCCGCAGAGGGGAACTTGCGTACCAGATGTCCGTAGCTGAGAGCGGTGAGCAGGATGCCACCCAGAGCCAGCAGATAGGCGGTGGCGACCCGGCCATCGGTGATGTCACCGACGATGGCGAAGGTGTCGAAGACAGCCATGGGGGTCAGATAGGCCAGACCCATCACAATCACTTGTGTCAGGGTAAGGGTCTTGAGCAGCTTGGCGTTTTGCGATGCCATTACGCTTTCTCCTCAACCAGTGCCGCAGCACGTGCTTGCAACGAGCGCAGGGATACGATGGATTCGCAAGCCTGTACATCAAGGGCGCCGGGGAGGCGCATACCGGGCTGTACCGGCAGGAAAGCATTAAAACGCCCCATTGTTATCCTCTCAACGTCGGGAGATTGTTTGGCAATCTCGAATATCACTTCCGGAAACGTTCCGGCCTCTTGTGGTGGGTTTGTACTGCACTTCAAAAATACAAAAACCGATGTCGCAGTGAACATCGGTCCTTTATTGGCGGCGTATTGTGCATTCGGTCAGCCCCCTTGACAAGCAAAAAAGGGCAGATTAACGCATTTTTTTGCATACGCACGGGGCAGGTAAGTGGTCACTCGCCCCCTGCAGCCGTCCCCGAGCCGCTCCCCCTTTTTCGGGGGGGAAGAGAACCCTGTCGTGGCGTATGAAAAATCGGCAAATCGGGGCTGCAGGGTGCATAGCGCCTCAACATTGATCCTGATCATATTTGCCGGCGTCCCCCCGGGCTCGAGTCCAGCGATCTTATCGGTTGGCGGGGGATGGGAGGGGGGGAAGTGGAAAAAGATCTATTGCATATCCATTCACATTAATGACTGAGGATAGAAGGCAACACGGCTCGGGCCATGGCCCGGGGAGCAGTCCGGCTGGGTAGTTATTTGAAATCAGTCACACTTCCTGCAGAAACCGCATATCTGGCAACCCGTGCTGCTGGCAATCAGAGCGCCGCAAAAGCAACAAGGAGCCCGCAGGCTCCTTGTTCGCTATCGGGGGGAGGGGCGCCAGCGGTTACTGGGCGATCTCCACCTTGTCGGCGGTATGCAGCGGGATGCGGAACACCGTCAGGCGCAGGAACAGGTAGATGGCCCCCAGCGCCGCCCAGATCAGCCCCAGCTCGAAGGAGGAGGGCTCGAGGTTGAGCCACAGAACCCCGATGCAGGCGGCGCCACAGAGCGGCAGCAGCAGGTACATCAGGTGGTCCTTGAGACACTTGTTGCGGCCCAGCTTCACATAGAAGTGGGCAATCACCGCCAGATTGACGAAGGTGAAGGCCACCAGGGCGCCAAAGTTGATCAGCGCCAGCGCCATCTCCAGATCCAGCGATACCGCAGAGAGGGCCAGCAGGCCGACCAGCAGCACGTTGAACGCCGGGGTCTGCCACTTCGGATGGATGTAGCCGAAGAAGCGGGCAGGCAGGGCGCGATCACGACCCATCACGTAGAGCAGGCGCGATACACCGGCGTGGGAGGCGAGCCCCGAGGCCAGCACCGCTACTGTGGTGCAGACCAGCACCACCGCCTGGAACAGCTTGCCGCCGACATAGAGGGCGATCTCCGGCAGTACCGCATCCGGATGCTGGAAGCGGGAGATGTCCGGGAAGTAGAGCTGCAGGAAGTAGGAGGTGGTGACAAACAGCACACCGCCGATCAGCGCCGTCAGCACGATGGCGCGGGGGATCACCCGATCCGCGTCCGGGGTCTCTTCCGACAGGGTACTGATGGCATCAAAACCGAGGAACGACAGACAGAGGATAGAGGCCCCCATCAACAGCGGTGACACCTGGATCTGCTCGGAGAAGAAGGGACGGCTGCTGGCCACTGTCCCCAGCCCCTCACCATTGTGAACGCCCCAGGCGATCAGGCCGATGAAGATGGCGATGATGCTGAACTGCATCACCACGATCAGGCTGTTGAAGTTGGCCACCAGCTTGATGCCGCGCAGGTTGAGGGCGGTCATCACCGCCGCCAGACCGAAGATATAGGTCCAGGGCTCTACATTCGGGAAGAGGGCTTCCAGATAGATCTTGGCCAGCAGCATGTTGATCATCGGCATGAACATGTAGTCGAGCAGGGAGGTCCAGCCCACCATAAAGCCGACATAGGGGTGAAACACCTTCTGGGCATAGGTATAGGCAGAGCCGGCTGACGGGAACTTGCGCACCAGATGGCCGTAGCTCAGGGCAGTGAACAGCATGCCGATCAGGGCAAACAGGTAGGCGGTCGGCACATGGCCTTCGGTGATCTCGGTAACGATACCGAAGGTGTCGAACACCGCCATAGGGGTGAGGTACGCCAGTCCCATAACCACGACCTGCCACAGTTTGAGGGTCTTTTTCAGACCAACCTGCTGGGCCGCCATTATGCATGTTCCTCATGCAGTGCCAGAGTGGCACGGTCCATCAACGAAACCGGGAGAGAGGCCCGGGAATCAAGGGCGCCAGGGCGGCGCACACCGGCCATGGCCGGTTGGAAAGCATTGAGATGCCCCATGTTGTTCCTCACTAGACTTGGTGTCGGGAGATTGCTGCCAATCTCGCTATCTTTTCCGGGGGTGATCCGGCCTCGTTTATGGGTTTGTTCACTGTCTAAAAAAGAACCGATGCCATTGTTTTACATCGGTTCTTTCAGTGGCGGCGCATTGTGCATTTGCAGGGCCCCCTTGACAAGAAAAAAAGGGGGCAAAATTGCATTTATTTGCACAGGTGAGTGGTCACTTTCCTGCTGGTCAGGCCAGCACGGCCTCCAGTGATTTTTCAAGGAGTTGCAGCCCCTCGTCAATCACTGCCGCAGGGGCTGTCAGGGGGGCGAGAAAACGGATGACATTTGCGCGCACCCCGCATGAGAGCAGGACCAGACCGCGTTTGCCCGCCTCGGCCACCAGTCGTTTGGTAAGGTCGGGGTCGGGCTGACTGGCATCACGCCGTTTCACCAGCTCCATGGCCACCATGGCACCGGGGCCGCGAATTTGACCTATGCAGTCAAAACGCTCGGCTATGCGTTCCAGCCCCGCCTTGATCTGCTCCCCCTGATCCAGCGCTTTCTGGTTGAGCTGCTCCTCTTCGATCACCTGTAAAACGGCCAGCGCAGCGGCGCAGGCGATGGGTGAACCGGCATAGGTGCCACCCAGACCACCCGGCTTGGCCGAGTTCATGATCTCCGCCTTGCCCACCACGGCTGACAGGGGGAAGCCGCCCGCCAGACTCTTGGCCAGGGTCATGATGTCCGGCTCGATGCCGGCATACTCGGTGGCGAAGGTCTTGCCGGTGCGACAGAAGCCGCTCTGGATCTCGTCGCAGATGAGCAGAATGCCGTGCTGATCGCAGACGCTGCGCAGCTTCTGCATAAAGCTCGGGGAGGCGGGATAGAAGCCCCCTTCGCCCTGTACCGGCTCGATAATGATGGCGGCAACGCGGGAGGGTTCTATGTCGGCGCTGAAGCAGAGCTCGAGGGCGTGCAGGGCATCCTCTTCACTCACCCCGAGATAATCGGCGGGGAAGGGGATGTGGTAGACCTCCCCCGGGAAGGGGCCAAAGCCGGTCTTGTAGGGGACCACCTTGCCGGTGAGCGCCATCCCCATCATGGTACGACCGTGAAAGCCCCCCTTGAAGGCGATGGTGCCGCTGCGACCGGTGTGGGCGCGGGCAATCTTGATGGCGTTCTCGACTGCCTCGGCGCCGGTGGAGAGAAACAGGGTGCGTTTCGGGGTCGGGCCGGGCACCAGAGCGTTGAGTTTTTCGGCAAGCTCGATATAGCCCGGGTAAGGGGTGACCTGAAAGCAGGTGTGGCTGAATTTTTCCAGCTGCTCGCGCACCGCTGCCACCACTTTCGGATGGTTGTGGCCGGTGTTGAGCACGGCGATGCCGGAGGCAAAGTCGATGTAGCGGTTGCCCTCCACATCCCACAGCTCGGCATTTTGCGCGCGGTCGATAAAGACCGGCAGCAGGGTGCCAACGCCGTTGACCACGGCCGCTTCGCGGCGCGCTTGCCACGCCTTGTTTGATTCTGACTGACTCATCTTTCCTCCCTGAGGGGCCGCAGCCCCGGATATTCCCTGAAAATGTGGCGGGCGATTTGGCGCCCATCACCGCCAATTAGCCCATAGGGCCAGATCGGCGGCGTGTGGTGTGTGTTGCAGAAGCACTCTTGGGAGGCAGCGCAGGCCAAATTTCGCCCCTTGCCGCCTCGGGTGAACGTCTGTATCTATCTGTAAAAGCGATGAATCTTGCGGCTAAAGCATCGATGAATACGATGCTTTAGCCCTCTACTGCCCTAGCGAATGGCGCCAAAGCAGAGGTATTTGGTCTCCAGATACTCCTCCAGCCCCTCGGCGGCACCCTCCCGGCCCAACCCCGACTCCTTGATGCCGCCAAAGGGAGCCAGCTCGGTGGATATGATCCCCTCATTGATGCCGACCATGCCGTATTCCAGCTGTTCGGCGACGCGCCACACCCGGGCGATATCGCGGCCATAGAAGTAGGCGGCCAGGCCATAAGGGGTGTCGTTGGCAATGGCGATGGCCTCGGCTTCCGTCTCGAAGCGCACCAGCGGAGCCACCGGGCCGAAGATCTCCTCCTGCAGGATGGGGTTGGTTTTATCCACCTTGCCCAAAATGGTGGGGCGGTAGAAGAGGGGGCCGGCGGGGTGAGCTTCGCCCCCCAGCAGCACTTCGGCACCGGCGGCGACCGATTGCTGCACCAGCTCGGCCACCTTGCTGGCGGCAGCCGGGTTGATAAGCGGGCCGATCTGGGTGCCTTCCGCCATGCCATCTCCCACCTTGAAAGCCTTGACGGCGGCAGTCAGCTTCTCGGCAAAGGCGTCGTAGACGCTGGCCTGCACCAGAATGCGGTTGGCGCAGACGCAGGTCTGCCCGGCGTTGCGGTATTTGGAGGCGAGCGCCCCTGCCACGGCGGCGTCGAGGTCGGCGTCGTCAAAGACGATAAAGGGGGCGTTACCGCCCAGCTCCAGCGACAGCTTCTTCATGGTGTCGGCGCACTGGCGCATCAGCAGCTTGCCGATGCGGGTAGAGCCGGTGAAGGAGAGCTTGCGCACCACCGGATTGCTGCACAGCTCGTTGCCCACCGCGCTCGCCTGATGGCTGGTGACGATATTGATGACACCGGCGGGGATGCCCGCCTGCTCGGCAAGCAGCGCCAGTGCCAGCGCGCAGAGCGGCGTCTCGGCGGCGGGCTTGATGACGATGGTGCAACCGGCGGCCAGCGCCGGGCCCGCCTTGCGGGTGATCATGGCAATGGGGAAGTTCCACGGAGTGATGGCGGCGACGACCCCGACCGGCTGCTTGATGGTGGCCAATCGGCGATCGCCGCTAAAGCCCGGGATGGTGCGGCCATAGGCGCGCTTGCCCTCCTCGGCGAACCACTGGATAAAGCTGGCGCCGTAAGCCACCTCGCCCTTTGCTTCCGCCAGCGGCTTGCCCTGCTCGCAGGTCATGATGCGGGCCAGCTCGTCGCTGTGGGCGGTGATGGCGGCAAACCAGGCGTAGAGCTTGTTGCTGCGCTCCTTGGCGGTCAGCGCCGCCCAGGCGGGTTGCGCCGCGTGGGCGGCCGCGATGGCGCGGCGGGTATCCTCGGCATCCATGTCGGGCACCTGGGTAATGACGGCACCGCTGGCGGGGTTGGTGACCTCGAAGGTGCGGCCGCTGGCGGCCTCGCACCACTGTCCATCTATATAGGCGCGGGATGTGATCAAGCTGGAGTGGGATGTTGTTCCTGACATGAGAAGCCTCGAGTGTGGGTCAGAGCAGCTGGTTGCCGGAGTGAGCCGACCCTTCCTGCGCCGCTGCCGTATAAAATAATAAGCACAGGAAGACCATAATTTGAGCTGAAATGTTTTTCAAGTGTTAAATATATTTGAATTGCTGGGGGGCGCCATGCTAGAAAATGGGCTGTGTAGCGCGCTTTCTCCGGTTCGCTTGCAGGCTGTAAGTGGGCAGACGACCGGGAGATGGTAAATCAGGTGTGCAAAATAATGAACGGCTGTGCTGTGTAACATAGTGAACGGCAAGGGAAAGCTGGTCGGCTATTTTAACCAGCAGGGTAAACAGGCTGCGCCTGATCCGATGCGATCACGCGCAAGCAGGAGAGGCTGATGATGCAAGGATGCAGAGATGGCGCAGCAGGGGGCCTTTCATGAGCGGGCCACAGAGCCGGGAGGGCGTGGCTCGACCGTTGAGTGTGGCTGATGCCGGGGCGCGCACCATGGGGGAACGGCTGGCGGCGGTGCGCCATCAGCTGGGGCTCTCCCAGCGGCGAGCGGCCGAGTTGAGCGGCCTGACCCACGGCGCCATCTGCATGATCGAGCAGGACAAGGTGAGCCCCTCGGTCGCCTCCCTGCAAAAGCTGCTCACCATCTACGGCCTGCCGCTGTCGCGCTTCTTCGCCGAGGAGGAGAGCCGCACTCCGGAGGTGGTGATCAAGGCTGATCAGCTTATCGAGCTGGGCAGTCAGGGGGTCTCCCTCAAGCTGGTGCACAACGGCAACAACCGCCGCCAGCTCGGCTTTATGCTGGAGACCTATCCCCCCGGCACCGACACCGGCGGTCAGGTGACCCATCAGGGGGAGGAGGTCGGCACCGTGCTGGAGGGGTCGGTGATCCTGACGGTGGCGGGCCAGAGTTATCCGCTGGAGGCGGGCGACAGCTATGTGATCGACACCGGCGAGCCCCACAGCTTCAGCAATCCGTCGGGGGAGACCTGTCGCATCGTCAGCGCCCACACTCCGGCGAGCTTTTAATCTAGGCAGTAGTTTGGCAACCGAACCGGTAAGGAAACAGGGATCATGACCGAACATGTAAACAGTTACTACGCAGCCAGCGCCAATCAACACGCGCCCTATCCGACATTGACCGAGCAGCTGGAGTGCGATGTCTGTGTCATCGGGGCGGGCTATACCGGCCTCTCCAGCGCGCTGCATCTGGTAGAGAAGGGCTACAAGGTGGTGGTGCTGGAAGCCGCCCGGGTCGGCTTTGGCGCCAGCGGCCGCAACGGCGGCCAGATCGTCAACTCCTACAGCCGCGACATCGACACCATAGAAGCGAACTGCCCGCCGGATCAGGCCAGGCTGCTCGGTTCCATGTTGTTTGAGGGGGGGCAGATCATCCGCGAGCGGATCAAGCGCTACAACATCCAGTGCGATCTGCAGGAGGGCGGTGTCTTTGCCGCCGAGACCGAGAAGCAGCTGCACGAGCTCAAATCCCAATACGCCCGCTGGCAGAAGTGGGGCAACGACCAGCTGGAGCTGCTCGATGCCAAGGGGGTGCGCGAGGTGGTGGCGAGCGATCGCTACGTCGGCGCTCTGCTCGACAAGAGTGGCGGTCATATTCACCCCCTCAATCTGGCGTTGGGGGAGGCGGAAGCCATCCGCATGCTGGGGGGGCAGATCTTCGAACAATCCGCCGTCACCAGTATCACCCCGGGTCAGCCGGCGCTGGTCAAGACCGCCAAAGGAGCGGTGAAGGCGCGCTTTGTGGTGGTGGCGGGCAATGCCTACCTCGGCAATCTGGTGCCGGAACTGGCCAGCAAGAGCATGCCCTGTGGCACCCAGGTGATCGCCACCGAAGTGCTGGGAGAGGAGCGGGCCCGTTCACTCTTGCCGCAGAACTACTGTCTGGAGGATTGCAACTACCTGCTCGACTACTACCGCACCTCCGGCGATCACCGATTGATCTATGGCGGCGGCGTGGTCTATGGCGCGCGGGATCCGGCGGATATCGAGCGGCTGATCATCCCCAAGATGCTCAAGACTTTCCCGCAGTTGGCCGACGTCAAGGTGGAGTACACCTGGACCGGCAACTTCCTGCTCACCCTGTCGCGGCTGCCGCAATTTGGTCGCATCGGCCCCAACATCTACTACATGCAGGGCTACAGCGGCCACGGCGTCACCTGCACCCATCTGGCTGGCAAGCTGCTCTCGGAGGTGCTGAGTGGTCAGGCGGAGCGCTTCGATGCCTTTGCCAAACTGCCTCACTACCCCTTCCCGGGTGGTCGGTTGTTCCGCATCCCCTTCACCGCCGCGGGCGCTGCCTGGTACACCCTGCGCGACCGGCTGGGGGTATAAGAGCCGCTCTGCGAGAAATGTGGGTTGGTGGCTGCCGCTTAGATAACGCTGACGCCAGCACCAATACCGGAAACAACAAGGCCACCGCGAGGGTGGCCTTGTTGTTTATCAAACAGCAGCGCGCTGATTAGCTGTAGAAGGCTTCAACGGTGCCCTTGAGCTTGATCAGGATGGGCTGACCACGGCGATCCAGCGCCTTGGGGGAGGGGATCTTTACCCAACCTTCGCTGATGCAGTATTCCTCGACATCGGTGCGCTCTTTGCCGTTCAGGCGAATACCGATCGGGTGCTCGAAGCAGGCGGCCACATAGTGAGGGCTGCGGGGATTGCAGGAGAGGTGATCCGGCAGAGCCGGTTTGGTGCTGGTATCGCTCATCGATATAACCCGAAATGAATAAAAAGTGGGTCATTGTAGAGAATGCCGTCATGGCATTCAAGGCGACCACAAAACAGGTAAAGGATACCCGCCATCGCTATGGGAGACCCGCTTAATCCCGTTGCCAATGCATCACCAGCTCGGGGCGGCCGCTATGCTCGCACAACTGCTGCTCACCCTCTTTGAAACCGTTGCGGCAATAGAAGCGCCGCGCCTGCTCATTTTCGGCGTATACCGTCAACTCGAGTCGATCATATTGGGCTTTGAGGTGTTCGAGCAGTTGGCGACCCAACCCGTGTGCTTGGTGATCCGGGGAGATAAACAGGGCGGCAACAGACCCCTGATACCAGGAGATAAAGCCCAGTAGCTGTCCATCCTCCTCATATACCCAGCTCTTGCTGGCGGGCAGATAACTATCACGCATCGCTGCCTGTTGCTCACGCCAAAAGGTGGCGGGAATAAAGTCGTGGGCCTGCACCGATGCCTGATACCAGAGCTCGACGGCGGCATCCAGATCGGTGGCAGATAATGGGCGGATCATAGTGGCCTTAATAACAAAGGGTGGAAGTAACGCAGGCTCGATAAGCGCAGCGTAATCGGGCATTCGCGGTAGCGAGAGGGGGGAGAGTTCTGCGCCATTCCCGATTCGTCACCTTGGCCAAAATGGCAAGACTGTGATTTATGCAATCCCTGTTACCGTATAGTGTCGCTCGACATTGACGGTAATTTCACCCCAGCGGGAGGATTTGACTCTGGCTTGGTGCGCTTGAAAAGCTGCCTCATCAACAAACTCTTCATAGACATCGAATCTGCAGGGATTGAGAGGGTCTTGAGTCACCTCAAAGATCAGGCAGTCTTTTTCCGCACGAGTTAAACGGATATGGGCATCAAGCTCGCGCTTGACTATCGTAAGCTCGGAGAGAGGCACAATAATAAATCCCTGTAAAATCACTTCACCCATATTGCATTCCTGAATTATTGTGCTTTTTAATGAGGGGGATCAACCCGCTTCTCGGAATTTTAGGATAAAACAGTACACTGTTCATGGTATGAATCTTACTAAAAAATAATTATTGAATTAATTGTTTTTTAGAGTGAGTTTAGATAGGTAATACGTGAAATACAGATGCTTAGTTTTTCGTAAGCTAACAAACAAGCTTACAGTAAATCTGTTGTAAGCTATCAATGGCGTAGAAAATACAAAATCAATTCCCCCATCCAGTTTTAATACCAGTAATCAGTTCTCTCTTTGCTATTTCTTTCGCGCATATTTTAATTGCATCACCAGTTATTGCCTCAATTTCTTTTGCGAGTTCTTGTAATGGTATAGCCTCTGGAACATCAATATGATTGTTTTTTGTAACAGCGGAACAAAAATCAGACCAATGTTCAGCAAGTACATTCAAAGCTCTACCTATAGTTAAGGCATCTAGTGATAATAACCCATCTGGAATTTCAAATGTGGGGAGAGCCATTAATGCAGTGTGTGTATCAACCATCAGTAATGGTGTAACGGAATCAAAGTCAGAGTCTTTTTGAGTGGCAAATGCTGTTGTTATATCTTTACTTAATTGGTATGACCTTGCCATGAGCGCTTTTACCACCATCAGTTTTTGTATTTCTGATTTAGCTATTCGTTCAGCCTCCAGCCGTTTTTCATTTTTATATTGATTGCTTGAAATTAATGTGGCTGCGAATATTGCTGCTATACTGCCTATGGCTTGTATCCATGCTGGTGCGTTACTTGACAGCCATTCATTTGTCACTTTTGGTATAAAGTATAGAGTGGCAGAAATTGAAAAAATAAGTAATGATAAAAATAATATTGATAGAGAATGTTCTTTTATACTATTCATTTTATTTTGCTTTAATATTGATTTATATTGGGTTGTTAGTGGTTAATATTTTTTCAGACGAAGGTTCATATAATGAATAATTAATTTTTAAATGCTACCGCCCTCAAGTTACAGCCCCTTGCTTGCTGCTTTCCCCCATTTTTTGCGGATAACACACTTATGAAAACGAATGCTCATGGTGTGGCTCCGGAAGCAGCTTTGTGCCGCGCCACCATGATACCGATTGAAGCCGGTGGTGGAAGAGCTGCGGGGTGATAATCAGTGCCGGATCAATAAATTAAAACAACTTGGGTGGTAGAAACGACAAGGCCCCCGAGGTCGGAGGCCTTGTGGTAGGGCCATCACTGGCGAGGCTGGGCAGGGCAATGCCGATCAGGGAAGATCCAGCGTAAAGCGGGCGCCGCCGAGGGGGGATTCATCGACCCGGATCTGGCCGCCGTAGCTGTGGACGATTTCGGTGACCACCGCCAGACCTATGCCCTGACCCGGCGAGCTGTCAGCCCGCACGCCGCGCTGGAAGATCTGCTCCGATTTGGCCGGATCGATACCCGGGCCATCATCTTCCACTTCGATGCGTAGCCGCTCGAGATGGCGGCGCACCGTCACCTTCACTTCGCTGATGGCAAACTTGCAGGCGTTGTCGAGCAGGTTACCCATCAGCTCCATCAGGTCGCCCTGTTCGCCGTGAAAGAGGGCGTCATCGTCGAACTTGAAGTGGGTTTGCAGTTTCTTGTGGCGATAAACCTTGGTCAGGCTGGCCAGCAGTTTTTCAATCAGCGGCACCGGTTCGGTGCCCTTGCTGGCAAGGCGCTGGCGGCCTGTCACGGCCCGTCTGAGCTGATACTGGATCATCTGATCCATGGTGAGGATCTGCTCATTGATGTTGTCGTGGATCTCCCGCCCCAGCTTCACTTCGCGGGTGGTGATCTGGATCAGCGCCAGCCGGGTTTTCAGGCTGTGGGCGAGATCGTTGAGGGCGTGCTGGTAGCGCTGGGTCTGCTGGCGTTCGTTCTCCAGCAGCTGGTTGATGGAGTCGGTCAGCGGGGCCAGCTCCCGCTCAAAATCGCTCGAGAGGTCATCGCGCTTGCCGGCCCGGATATCGTCGATCTGGCGGGCGATGGTGCGCAGGGAGCTGAGGCTCCAGAAGGTGGTGAGCAGCAGCAGCCCGGCCAGCAGCATATAGGCGAGCAGCGCCTGTTTGGCGGTCTGGTAGAGATAGGTGCGGGACTCTTCGTGGTAGCGTTTGGCCGAGTCGATCATCACCACGTAGTAGGCGGTGGTGCCGCTGCCGGGATTGCGGATAAACCGCAGGCTGTAGACGAAGTAGCTCTCTCCGTTCTTGATGGTGTGCTTCTTGAAGAAGTAGTCGAGATCCATCCCCCCCAGATACTTCATCAGGTCGCCGCAGATGGTCTGTTTGGCCTTGATCACCTCCGGCATATGGAGGCTCGACCAGACCAGATCGCCATCGGCGCGGCAGATCAGGGTATCGAGGTTGCGATCCCCCGCACCACGGGATATCCGCCCCAGCTCGACGTTCGACCCCTTGTCATCCGGCTCGGTGGAGGAAAACAGCTTGGCCAGGTTCTCCTGCATCCGGGCGCTGGCCTTCTGGGTCTGCTCCTCGACGTGGCCAAGATAGAGGGCGTAGACGGCAAACCCCATGATCAGCGCGATGACCAGCAGCGAGCTGAGCAGCAGTTTGATGTGCAGTGAGCTGCGGATCATCTTGATGGGGCGCGGCAGATGAAACTGCATCAGTTACAGGAGAGGTTGAAGATATAACCCTGACGCCGGATGGTGGAGATGGGTTGAATCGTCCCCTCCGGATCCAGCTTCTTGCGCAGGCGGCTCACCATCACTTCGATGGTGTTGGGGTCCCCTTCGCCATCGCCGTAGAGCTGGTCGAGCAGTTGCTGCTTGGAGACCACCTGACGGGCGTTACGCATCAGGTACTCCAGAATCAGGTATTCAAAGCTGGTGAGCACCGCCACTTCTCCGGCGATGGTCAGCTCCTTGCGGGAGAGATCCAGCTCGTAATCACCGGCCTTCACCTTGGGCGAGATAAAACCGGCGCTGCGGCGCACCAGCGCATTGAGTCGGGCCAGCAGCTCATCTTTCTGGAACGGTTTGACCAGATAGTCATCAGCACCCGCTTCCAGTCCTTCGACCTTGTCCTGCCAGTTGCCACGGGCGGTCAGCACAATGATGGGGAAGGGGATCTGCCGTTCGCGCAGTTGCCGGATCAGTTGCAGGCCGTCCATATCGGGCAGACCGAGGTCGATGATGGCCACATCAATGGGATAGTCGGCGGCGTAGTGCAGTGCAATCCCGGCCTGGTCGGTGCTGTAGACCTGATTGTCGGCTTCGGTCAGCAGAGAGGAGAGGTGGTGATTGAGCAGCTTGTCGTCTTCGACCAACAGAATTTTCATGATGTGAGCGGTCATAGGGATCCAGGCTGTCAATTAGAAAGTGTATGTCGCTTCGAGTCAATTCGAATCCTAATGCATCCCGGCTGTATCGGGACTGAATCAGCGGGACTTCAGAGTTCGCGCCAACTGGTCGTTTAACCATGGTCCGGGTTGTCGATGGCATGCTGGTCGGCAGCCATGCTGCGAAAGGTTTGATGTGATGAGAGATATGGCCGGGAGGCTGCTGGCGCGACTGCAACAGCGTGAGCGCAGCGACCTCCTCTATATTGTCTGGCTCTGCTGGGGGGCTGCCTTGCTGCTCTACGTGCTGGGGTCGCCCTGTTTTCTGTGGCCAGTGGCGCCGATGCCGCTGGTTCTGCTTGTGTGGTTGGTGGAGAGAGTACGGATGTTTGGAAGAAACAAAGGTGGTGTGGCTACTGGGTCGGCCGGCGCCACTGTGATTGCAGCCGGTGCCCGCTTCAAGGGCGAGTTGCAGGTTGAGGGGGATCTGGAGGTGCGCGGTCAGATCAATGGCACCATCCAGCTCATCGGTGGTGTGCTGCGCATCATGCAGGGCGGTAGCGTTGAGGGAGAGGTGAGTGCGCCCCACGTGATCATCAATGGTCTGCTGGAAGGCACCTGTACCTCCGCCGAGGTGGAGATCCTGGAGAGCGGCAAGATGCAGGGGATCTTCAAGGGGGGCAGTCTCTCTATCTGCAAAGGCGGCAACTTTGTTGGCCAGTCCCAGCCCACCGTGGCCGGCAAGGCTGATCCCGTGTTGCAAGCCTTGTCTGAAAACAGTGCGTCCGGGAGCAAGCAGCCGGAGAGCAAGAGCAATGTGAAAAAGCTGCCGCACGAGCCGAAAGGCAAGCCGACCGAGGAGCTGGCCAAGCAGGCGTGATGCCGTTTGCCAGCGGTGCAGATGACGGTTGTTCAGGAAAACAGAGAGGGGGCCACGATGGCCCCCTCTGCGTTTCTCTGTCACCCGTTAGCTGCGGCGCGGCGGCAGCATGTTGGTGAGGGTGTTGTCTTTGAGAATATGGTGGTGATAGAGGGCCGCCACCGTGTGCAGGCCGATCAGGGCGTAACCGATATTACCCAGCGTCTCGTGTACCTCTTTGATCAGCCCTTTGAGGTCAGGACTGGGGGAGAGCAGGGCAGGCAGCTCAAGCCCGAAGAAGGGGATGGGCTTGCCCGCGGCGCTCAGCAGCAGCCAGCCAAACAGCGGGGTGAGAATCAGAAAACCGTAGAGGGCGAGGTGGGCCACTTTTGCCAGCTTGTGCATGATCGGGGAGAGCTCGGGCACGATACGCGGTGTCGGGCTCATCCAGCGCAGGGCCAGTCTGACAAAGACCAGGGCGAAGATAAGCAGCCCCAGCATAAAGTGCCACTCCTTCATCAAATCACGGCCAGGGTCCCCTTTGGGGAAAATATCGCGAAATTCGATCAGGGCGTAGACGGCGATCATGGCCCACAGGGTCAGCCAGTGCAGCCCGATATTCAGGGTGCCATAACGTTGTTCACTGTTCATCAGCATAGGTTTGTTCCTTCGAAGTGCTGTCACATCCGTGTGGCATCCCCGCACTCAAACGTGTCGGAGCGAGGCCTGATCCTTTGGCGGCAACAGCCGGGCTACCATGCTTGCCATACATCGATAGCCTGCTGCTGGCATCAGTCAGAGAGGAGATCCCCTCTGCTGTCTGCATGGTATCACTGGCAACCGGGTGGATAGTCTGATCAATGCCACACAATTTACAGGCTCATTAAGCCCCTTGTGACGTGAAGAAGGCGTGAAATAGCATCAGTGATGTCGGCCCGCCCAGGTTCAGGCGGGCTCGATGGCCAGCACTACGCAATCCGGTTCGTTGATGCGAAAACGGACATTGCAGTCAAACAGCCGCACACCGTACTCCTTCTCATCGGGCTTACCCTTCTTGTAGGCGGGGCGTGGATCTTGTGCCAGCACTTCGCTCACCAGCTGGCGCAGCTCGGGATGGGCCTTGAGCCAGGGTTGCAACTGCTGCTCGGCCTCGGCACTGAAGCTCACCGCCAGTGGCGGGGTGGGGGCGTCGGGGGCAAAGCCGCCACGGGCCCCCGGCAGGCTGTCGGCATAGGGGATGTAGGGTTTGATATCAACGATGGGGGTGCCATCGAGCAGATCCACCGCCCCCAGCTCCAGCCACAGTTTGCCCCGCTCGCGGCCGACCCCGTGCAGTTCGACCACCGAGAGGCCGAGTGGATTGGGGCGGAAGGTGGAGCGAGTGGCAAAGACGCCGACCCGCTCGTTGCCGCCAAGGCGCGGCGGGCGCACCGTCGGGTGCCAGCCCTGCGCCATGGTCTGATGAAAGACGAAGCTGAGCCACAGATGGGAGAACTGCTCGATGCCGCGCAGCACATCCGGCTGATCGTAAGGGGGGATCAGCTCGAGGCGGGCGCGGGCCGATTTGACCAGTCCGGGCTGGCGGGGGATGGCGAACTTCTCCTTGTAGGGAGAGCGGATGATCCCGAGGGTGTCGATTTCGAACTTCATGGCGGATCCTGACTGAAAACCCCGGCAATTTAGCACAGACAGCCCCAAAACGCAGGCTTGGCCTCGATACGCCCTTTTCTGCGGCGCTGCCGTGATCCCTGTCCCATCCCGGCCAGTCGGGGGCTGTGCCCGCGCGCCAAGTTGCGTAGGGTGAAGGCAACTGGCGTGTCAGGATGAAATATGCGCACATGCGCCGAAGGGGGAGGGAGAGGGATGAAACTGCTGATTATCGGTGGCACCGGCTTTTTGGGGCGCCACCTTACCGCGCTGGCGCTGGATTGGGGCCATGAAGTGACGCTGTTCAACCGTGGCCTGCACCAGCATCCGGACTGGCGCGATCTGGTGCAGCTCACCGGCGACAGGGACAAGAGCCTGATCGCCCTGCAAGGGGCCGGGTTGCAGTGGGATCTCGTCATCGATACCTGCTGCTATCGCCCCGAGCAGGCGGCGAACCTCTCGGCGGCCTTGCTCGGGCGCTGCGCGCGGTTGATCTTTATCTCCACCATCAGCGTCTATCGCGATTTCTCAATGCCCGGGATGAATGAGTCGGCGCCGCTGCACCCTATCGTCGAAGGGGAAATGCCCAGCGACTATGGCCCGCTCAAGGTGTTGTGCGAGCAGGTGTATCGTGCCCGCTGGGGTGAGCGGCTCTGCATCCTGCGCCCGGGCGTGCTGTGCGGCCCCCATGATCCTACCGGGCGCATGGCCTGGTGGATTAAGCGGGTGCAGCAGGGCGGGCCCTGGTTGCTGCCGGGCAGTGGCGAGGATCGCTTGCAGTATCTCGATGTGCGCGACTGTGCCGAGTTTGTGTTGCGTGCGGCGGAGCAGCAGTTGGGGGGCACATTCAACTTGCTCAAGCCCGGCATTACCCTCTGCGACTGGCTGGAGCGGCTGAGCGCCCGGTTGCAGCCCGCCCGCCCCATCCAGCCCGAGTGGTTGCCCTGGTCGACCCTGATGGCGGCCGGTATCGAGCCCTGGCAGAGCTATCCCACCCTCTTGCCTTGCGCGCAGGCGGAGTTTGCCGGTTACGGCTCTATAAGCGCCGAGGCGGCCATCGTCCACGGGTTGAACTTCCGGCCGCTGGAGGAGACCGCCGCCGACCTTGCCAATTGGCTGGCCATCGAGCCTGCCGCCGGGGTAGCGGCGAATGCCATGACTCAGGCCGAGGAGACTTCGCTGCGGCAGCAGTTGCTGGAGCCCAGTCTGTAATAGGAGAGTGCATCGAGCCGCTGCTACCGAGCGTGGCGCGGCAGGTGTGAATACAACGAGAGAGGGCATCCCGCGGGATGCCCTCTCTGTCTATTCATACCTGATGGCTACCGAAGATCGGTTGACGAGATTCCCCATGGGGCCGTCTTCGCTCGCCGTCCTAACGAATGGCGGCCCCCGCGGCTACCAGCAGCTCTTTCAAAATGGTGCGATGGCAGCGGGACTCCTGCTCGCAGTAGCAACCGACCGAGAGGTTGGTGGTGTGGGAGAGGGCGGCCAGTAGCGCCAGATCATGCCTGGCGGCAGGTTGCGCCATCTCGGCCTTGTACTGTTTGCCAAACGCCGCCCATTGGGCGGGTGTCTCGGCTGCCTGCCCCAGCTTCATGGTCTTGCTGCTGGGGGCCAGATTGGGGAACCAGACATCGTACCAATGCTGGCTGGCAAATTCGCTCTTGGGTACGCCGCGGGGTGGGCGGCGCACCGTGCCGATCCGCAGCCCCTCATCGGGCAGGCGCGGGCTGCCAAGGCGAACGATAGCGAGGGCCATGACAGCGAGTTACTTCTCTTCGGCCACTTTCAGCGCCTGCCCGTAGCAGATCACCTGTTTCAGGCAGCCCGGGGTGTCGCTGAACTCGGCGCACTTGTCGATGGTGACGCCGTTGCCGCCCATGTCGGCTGCGCGGCGGCGGGCCAGGGTGCGCGCTTCACCGGCGTTGGGCACCGGCTGGTTGGCATCGGCCTGGCAGGATTCACCCTCGATGGTGCCAAGGTAGAGGTAGTTGAGGTCCGCCAGCTCATCCTGTTCATAGATGCGCACGCTACCGGGTTTGAAGTATTCGTCGAAGTTCTCTTTATCCAGATTGCTGTTGAAGGCGTAGTTGGCACAGCCGGAGGCAATCAGGGGCATCATCAGGATCAGGCGTTTCATCGTCTCGTATCTTGTGTCGGTGATGAGGACAGTAGAAATGCGCAGGCGCTCCATGTCGGCATCTTGTTGAATAATGAGGGGGACATTATAGGGGCCAGCCGCCTGCGGCGACCAGCCCCGTTTTGCGCCCTGTTGTCGGGGTGTGACCCCCATCAGCCTGATATCAGCCTGATATCAAACAGGAGCCAGCCGCTGATAGAGGCTGCGGTAGTAATCATCCCCCAGCAGCTCGTTGTGCGGGGCGCAGAGGCGGATCTGTCCCTCTTCCATCAGGGCAATCCGGTCCATTTGCTCCATCCCCAGCAGGCGGTGGGAGATGAGCAGCAAGGTGCGATCTGCCCCGAGCCGGAACAGCAGATCCATGATCTCCCGCTCGGTCTGGCTGTCGAGCCCTTCGGTCGGTTCGTCCAGCAGCCAGAGCGGCGCATCGTGCAGCAGGGCGCGGGCGATGCCGATACGGCGACGCTCACCACCGGAGAGGGGGCGGCCGCCGTCACCGAGCCAGGCGTCGAGGCCCGCCTCATCTTCCAGCAGATTGGCCAATCCGACCTGGGTCAGTACCGCAATCAGCTGCTCGTCAGTGGCGGTCGGGGCGGCCAGTTTGAGGTTGCCGCGCAGGGTATCGGCAAACAGATGCACCCGCTGGCTCACTACCGAGATGGAGGCGCGCAGTGCCCCTTCGCTGTAGTCGGTGAGCGGCTTGCCACCCAGCAGGATCTTGCCAGCCTGCGGGCTCCACTCACGGGTCAGCAGCCCCATCAGGGTCGATTTGCCGCAGCCGGTCTGGCCCAGCAGCGCCAGCTTCTCACCGGCGTGCAGTTGCAGGGTGCAGCCACGCAGCACCGGCTGAGGGTTGCCGGGGTAGCCAAAATAGAGGTCATTGATCTGCAGGGCGCCAGCACTGGCATGGGTCTGCTCGTCGCCCCACACGGGGGCTTTTGCCTCTTGCAGGATCTCGTTCAGGCGGCGTGCCGAGGTGAGGCTGGTGGAGAGGTGCTGGAAAGCCCCCGCCAGTGGCATCAGTGCCTCGAAGCTTGCCAAGGTGGCAAAGACCATCAGTGCGGTAATGGGGTCGGGCGCCGCACCCGCTACCCCATGACCGGCCAGCCAGAGCATCAGGGTCAGGGTCCAGCCGCTCAGCAGTTGCACCGAGAAGTTGGCCAGCCCGCTCACCTTGGCCATCCGGGCCTGCGCGACGAGCAGCGCCTGTTCGGCTTGTTGCAGCTCAACCAGCGCCTTGGGGGCGGCGGCAAACATCTGCAGCTCGGCCTGACCATCCAGATAGTCCACCATCCGGGTACGCAGGATTGATTTTTCGGCAATCAGCGCCTGACCGGGGCGACGGCCGAGGAAGTAGAACACCAGCGGCAGGGCAATCATGCCAAATAGCAGAATGGCTCCCAGGATAAGGGCGAGACGGCTGTCGAAAAACGACAGGAAGAAGACCAGTCCGGCGGTGCTGAGCAGGGCCGCGCTTATGGGGGTGATCAGCCGCAGGTAGACGTGATCCATCGCATCGATGTCGGCCACCAGTCGGTTGAGCAGATCCGCCTGACGGAAACCGGCCAGGGTACCGGTGGAGAGCGGCGAGAGTTTCTGCCAGAACCAGACCCGTAACCGTGTCAGTACCCGGAAGGTGGCATCGTGGCTCACTACCCGCTCACCCCAGCGACCGGCGGTGCGAACGATAGAGAAGAAGCGCACGCCGCCCGCGGGGGTCATGTAGTTAAAGGCATGAGTCGTCGCAACTGTCATTCCCGCCACGGCGGCGGCGGAGAGGAACCAGCCGGAGAGAGAGAGCAGCCCCATGCCGGCGGCCAGGGTCACCAGCGCCAGCAGCAAACCAATGGTGAGGCTGAGCCAGTGTTGGCGATAGAGGCGCAGAAACGGCAACAGATCACTCATCGAGAGAACCTCCGGAACGTTGGGAGAGCAGGCGGGCAAAAGGCCCCTGCCCAGAACTAAGTTGCTGGAAGCTGCCTTGCTCCACCAGCTGGCCGCGCGCCAGCACCATTATCTTGTCCATCTTGGTGAGCTGGTCGAGGCGGTGGGTGATCATCAGCAGGGTCTGGCCAGCCATCGCCTGCTCGAGGGTGGTCATGATGGCGCGCTCGGAGTGGCGATCCAGACTGGCGGTCGGCTCATCGAGCACCATCAGCTGGGTTGATTTGAGCAGGGTTCGCGCCAGGGCAAGGCGTTGGGCCTGACCAACCGAGAGGCCGCCTGCCTGATCGCCGACCGGATAGTCGAGCCCCTTCTCCATGGCAAATTCCCACGCCTGTGCCCGTTTCAGGGCATCTTCCAGCTCGGCATCGCTGGCCGTTGGCTTGGCCAGCAGCAGGTTGTCGCGCAAGGAGGCGTGGAACAGCTGCGGGTTTTGCGATAGCCAGCCTAACTGCAGGCGCCACTGGCTCATGTCGAGGGTGGCGAGCTCCTGCCCGTTGACCTTGAGCTCGCCGCGATAGGGGGCAAAGCCGAGCAGGGCGTTGACCAGCGAGCTCTTGCCTGCGCCGCTGACGCCGATGAGGGCGGTGCGCGAACCGGCTTCCAAAGTGAAGTCGATGGGGCCGACCAGCACCTTGCCTTCGGCGCTCAGCACTTCAAGGCCTTTTGCTTCTACCTTGACCGGGCTGTCGGCATGGAACGGCGCCGTGCCTGCGGCCGGTTCGCTCACCTCGGCTTCAAGGAACTCCAGCAGCTGCTCGGCAGCGCCAATGGCCTGCGCCTTGGCGTGGTAGTGGGCACCCAGTTCCCGCAGCGGGGCGTAGAACTCGGGGGCGAGAAACAGCACGAACAGGCCGGTAAAGAGGGTGACCTTGACCCCATAGCTACCAAAGTTCAGATGGTCGATATAAGAGAAGCCGAAGTAGACGGCAACCAGCGCTACCGAGATGGCGGCGAAGAACTCCAGCACGGCGGTGCTCAAAAACGCCAGGCGCAGCACTTCCATGGTGCGCTCGCGAAAATCTTCCGAGGCGTCGCGAATAGCGTCACCTTCTGCCTGGGTACGCATAAAGAGTTGCAGGGTACGCAGCCCCTTCAGGCGATCGAGGAAGTGGCCGGAGAGACGGGCCAGCGCCTGAAAATTGCGGCGGTTGGCATCGGCGGCGCCCACACCCACCAGGATCATAAAGATTGGGATGAGGGGGGCAGTGCCCAGCAGGATCAGACCCGCAGCCCAGTTGACCGGGAACACGGCCACCAGAATGACCACCGGAATAAAGACGGCGATGGCCATCTGCGGCAGATAGCGGGAGAAGAAATCCTGCATATTTTCAATCTGTTCCAGCAACAGACTGGCCCAGCTACCGGCCGGACGGCGCTGGATATAAGCAGGGCCGAGACGACTCAAGCGCGTGAGCACCAGCTGGCGGATGGTCTGGCGCACCGCGCTGCCCGCCTTGAAACTGGCCACTTCCCGGCCGTAGGCCAGTGCCGCCTTGCCAAGCGTCACCAGCAGCAGGGTAATAAAGAGCGTGATGGATTGCTCAGGCGTGGAGCCTTCGATGATAAAGCCGTGCAACAGGGTCGCCAGCAGCCAGGCTTGCGCCACCATCAGAATGCCCTGGCCAAGGCCAAAAGCGATGGATATCGTGATCCAGCGGCGACCGTGACTCGATTGCTTGCGCAACCAGCCATAGAGACGTTTTTGCGTTTTTTTATCCATTACCACCATCCTCGCGTCGAGTGGCGCAAGACTATCCTTGCCGTTTGGCCTTGGCAACCTTGTAAATTATCTGTGTTGAAAATGTTTGATTGAAAAAGCAACCGTCTGTTCAATCCTTGTCCGAACAGATTGATTTATTGAAAAAAGTGGCAAAGGCGCCATTGCGCTCGGCGGCAAAATGCATATAGTAGGAGCCCTGACGCGGGTGTAGTTCAATGGTAGAACGGTAGCTTCCCAAGCTGCATACGTGGGTTCGATTCCCATCACCCGCTCCAAATTTCAGATGCCAGGCGGGCATCGTATAATGGCTATTACCTCAGCCTTCCAAGCTGATGATGCGGGTTCGATTCCCGCTGCCCGCTCCAGCTTCAAAGCGAAAAGCCCACTCCTGCGAGT